>CAMDWF010000061.1 GCA_945878795.1 Synechococcus sp. UW140 | reverse complement strand
GTCAAGGACCTAGAGGTAAGAACCGAAGCTGGTGGCACCCCTTCTCTCTGCTTCACGCCCAAGGGGTTGCTTCTGACCCAGGTAAACCTGATCCTCAGCTCACCTGCCGCAGCCAGCCAAGGCGATTGGTGTGTCTTCGTCACTCCCCTATTGGCCCATACCCATCTTGGTTGGAGACCCAATCCCCAAACAGCTTGTAGCTTTGCCGGTGCAGGAGGCTCGCTTTGATGAGCGGCCAAGGGATTCAGGCATTCGGTGATTGGCGTCAAATATCGGCTAGACGACGCTGTAGCCATTCGCCAATCCACCGGTTGGATCAAACCAGCGGCTTCAGTTTGGTGGAGCTAATGATCGTGGCCGGCTTGACGGCGGTGGTCCTCGCTGGTCTTGGCGCCCTCACCTTGGTTGCGGATGTGAAAGTGGGACAACGCCTTAATTCGCTTCAGGAAGCCCAGGAGGAGTGGGGTCGGGCGGTTACCTTTATCCAAAACGAGGTGGCAGATGATGCCGCCAGCCTCTCGGTGACTTTGAGCAATGGGTATGGCTGCGGAGACGCCGTCCCCAATCCCCGCCTGGTGCTCAACTCACCCACTACTACTATCGTTTATGGTGTTCGAAATCGTACCAACAGAGAAATTAAGGATGGCCTTTATCGCGGCCCCAATCTTTTGGTTCGTTGTGGACCCCTTCCCGGTGCAACGACGCCCCTAAGCGAAACAGTGCTCTTAGATCGCCTGCCATCTAACAATCCCCTTAAGGTGCGATTGCTGGCGGATCCATTAAACGGACCTGTTTTTGACGCCGAGCTTACAATCACGATGGAAACCGGCACCGACAGCACCTTCGCCGGCGACCAACCCTTCCGGGTGCATGTCCAGCGCACCCCCTGACTTTCACCCTGCTGCGATGAATTCACCGGACCCAACCCTCCCCCTGCAAGCCTCTAGCGATTGCCAAATCGTGCTTAGGGCCTCTGAGCTGGTTAGACAAGGCGAGCTTGAACAGGCCGAACAGTTGCTACGGCAGCTGGTCGACTCAGGCTGCTCCCTGCCCATGGCCTGGATGAACCTGGGGGTTCTGGTGGGCGATCGGGGCGATAAGGATGAACGCCTGAGACTGCTCCAGCACGCCCGGCAGCTGGACCCCAACAATGCTGATCTCCTGCTCAATCTGGCCACCGCCCACCACGACAACGGTGATTTCGACAGCGCCGAAGCCCTGATCCGCCAGGTGTTGCATCAAGATGCCGACCTAGTGGCGGCCCACCACAGCCTGGGGGTGGTGCTGGCTAAGGCCGGACGTTCCACGGAGGCCAGAGTTGCCTTTAGCAAAGCCCTGGAACTAGATCCAAACCATTGGCAGAGCCTGGATAAACTCACGGATTTAAAATCGGCAGCAGACCTTGGCTTTGCCGAGGCTGGTTATAGACGCTTAATTGCCGCCGAGCCCAATGATGGCTCACTGCACCGCAAACTTGCTGTCAATCTGGGGCACCAAAATCGTGTCCCAGAGACGATCGAGAGTTTTCGCACAGCCCTAGAGCTCAACCCTGCCGATGCCAAAGCCCTAATTGGCCTTGGCCTTGTTTTACTGAATCTTGGCCAAGCCGATGAATCCCTGCTGCTCTTTTTACAAGCATTGGCCCTTGACCCAGAAAATGCCGATGCTTTGGCCTGTAATGGATTAGCCCTACACAACCTGGGGGACCAAGGCCAGGCAATTGAAATGCTTGATAGAGCGTTGGAGAAAATGCCAGAACGTGTTGATATATTAAATGTCAAAGGGCAATGCCACATGGATACCGGCCAATTGGACCAAGCCCTGGCAAGCTTTGAAAAAGCGCTTGAACTTGATTCAGATAGTATTAGCATACGATTTAATATTGCTAATACCTTAAGGACACGGGGTGACATGGATGCAGCAAGAATCGCCTTCGATGAGCTTCTCGCTGAACAGCCCCTGGATCTAAGCCTCTTCGGCACCCAGATGTTCTTATATTCGGTGGCTTCCGAGCGCTGGGCTCCGGCGGCCCTGGAGCTGGGTCAACGGTTTTGGCCGCAGTGGACCCAGGCCTTTGCCGCCGAGCTGGACCCCGCCAGCAACCCTGACTTGGTTGCGGATCAAACCCCGCCCTGCATTGGCACCTTGGTGGACAATGCCGATCCCCGTCGCTGCGGCAAGGTCCGCATTGGCGTCCTTAGCGGCGATCTCGGCGGGCATGTGGTGGGCGGCTTCCTTACCGCTTTTTTAGAGCAATACGACCACGACAAACTGCATATTGAATTGCTGTCGATGCGGCGTCGCTACGAATCGCGCAGTGAAGAATTGATCGCCTTGGCCGATGGTGCCATGAGCTTTGAGGGTCTATCCGACCACCAGGCCCGCCAACTGCTGCGAAGTCGCAATTACGATCTAATTTTAGAAACCTCTGGATATACACGATATGGTGGCATCAGGCTCCTGGCCCAGCGTTGTGCCCCGGTGCAATGTCATTACATTGGTTACCACGCTACCACCGCCCTGCCTGGGATGGATTATTTTATCGGTGATCAAGTAACCGCCGATCCCGCCTTTCAAGAACAATTCTGCGAACAACTTTGGCAGCTACCCCGACCTTGGCTGGCCTATCCCAAGCACCAGGTTTTCCCCGAGGCCGAGCAGCTGGCGGCCACCGACCTGCCGGTGTTGGGGGCTTTCAGTCAAGTTGGCAAGATTAGAGAAGAAACCCTCAGCTACTGGGGAGCGGCCCTTAAGAAGGTGCCGGACAGTCTGCTGGTACTTAAGGATCGTTGCATTCTGGACCCCTACGTTTGTGAACGGATCACCGAGGTGCTGTCCAAAGAACACGATGTTGATCCAGGTCGATTGCGGTTCTTACCGATGGTGGGGGAATGGAAAGACCATGTGGATTGTTATAATATTCTTGATGTGGCTTTGGATACGACCCCCTGGAGCAGCGCCACCACCGGCTTTGAAGCTTTGGCGATGGGCGTACCTTTGGTGGCCATCAAGGGGGGTTGTATGGCAGCGCGCATGAGCACCTCGTTGGTCCAGGGTGTGGGTCGGCCAGAGTGGGTGGCCCGCAGCCCGGATGAGTTTGCCGCCATCGTGGCCGACCTTTGCTCCGATTTACCAGCCCTGCGGGCCGGTAAGCGCGACAGGCAAATTCAAGCCCTGAACAGCAGTCTGTTTGATGGTAAGGATCTGGCCATGCAGCTGCAGACTGCCCTGATCGCCATGGCGAAACAGGGCAAACCAAATTGAATCGGAAACCCTCAGGCTCGGGGACCCTGAAACGAGCAGGTCAATTCTCCAGTGGTAAATACAAGGATTGTGACCCCGGTGCCGCCACCGTTGCTTGCCTGAAGACACCGCAAGCCATTGCTAACCGGGCCAATGCCGTTCATGCCTCCCCAGCAGCCTCCGTATGTGGAAATTTGGTTGAGTCTGCATTGAGCAGCCGGTTGCGCGCCAATGCCACCGGAAAGAACCCAGCTGGCACATTCTTTGGCCAGGCCCAGTTGCTCACCAATTAAGGCCCCAGCAGCGGCGGCGTTCCTGGCTTGTATGTACCTTGGCACCGCTATGGCCGAAAGCACACCCACAACGCCGACAACAATCATCAGTTCCACCAAGGTAAAGCCTTTGGCGCGAAGGCGAGCTCTCTTGAGGCTGCCCAGAAATTCTAATTGGAGTTTGCTTTGCATTGGGATGGGATTCAGTTTGGCCTTATTAAGTCCATGGTACAAGACTGGCTCAAAAAAAGAAAGATCTAGGCGCACCCTTGACGAAAGTTTTAGTTTTCGCCAAGGGAACTGGACTAAAACTGGGAGCTCAGTTCTCCGCCCGGTTGCTTAATGGCTAGCCGGATAGAGCTCTACCAATATATGGGTAGGTTGATCCAAAAAGGATAATCAGCTGACGGTACAGCTAAGAGCACCTTCAAAAGAGACGCTGATGGTGGCTTGTGTGCCCGAACCGGCGGTGACATCAATGCATCTTATGCCGCTCACCGAAGGTGACCAGGTAGCGACGAATGCGCCACTGGTTCCAGAAGCCGCAGTCGCGCATGCGCCGGCAGTGGCTGGGGGCGCTTGGCCCACACCGCCAGAAGAGATGAAGACGGCGCATTCCTTAGCGAAGCCAATCTGCTGTCCGATGGCAGCACCGGCCGCTGCAGCGGCACGGGCGCCTAGAAAACGGGGCAGGGCAACGGCGGAGAGGATGCCGACCACAGCCACAACGATCATGAGTTCCACCAGGGTGAAGCCCTTGGCGAGCATGCTGCCGGATTTGCGCTGGCCAAGGCTGCGCAGCAGCTCGAGTTGCAGACGGCTTTTGACAAGAGGTGAGTTCATGGAGAGTTCTCCTGGGGGTCTGATGACATATCTACAAATAGCACAGCCTGCGCAATGTAAGCTGCAGTTTTTGCCATTGCTACGAAAATTTTACGACCACGTTTGATGGATGGAATTTCTCTGTCTTGTACTTGGTTACGACCGCCTGGGAGCAGCACCAGAGAGTCCGAAAGGTATCGCTTCCCGCAGGCACTGCTCACCTGCAGCCTGCGTAATTGGAAACCGTGCTGGGTAAACAATGTGAATGAGCCAGCTTGTCCCAAGCCCTGCTTGAGTAGCCAGGGGGTAAATTTTTGCCAAGACTGAATTTAGAGGGGCGGCGATAAGGGTTTGATGTCAAGACTGAAAGATCTCTTTTGTTGGTTTGCCAAAATTTGACCTTTGGCCATGTGGGCTTGGCAAAAAAATGAGGGCTTAAGGCCCTCACTTGCTTGCTTACTAGTTGGGTAAAGCTCTACCAATATATGGGTAGGTTGATTCAAAAAGTATAATCAGCTGACGGTACAGGTAAGAGCACCGTCAAAAGCGACGCTGATGGTGGCTTGTGTGCCCGCTCCGGCGGTGACATTAATGCATCTTATGCCGCTCACCGAAGGTGACCAGGTAGCGACGAATGCGCCACTGGTTCCAGAAGCTGCAGTCGCGCATGCGCCGGCAGTGGTTGGGGGCGCTTGGCCCACACCGCCAGAAGAGATGAAGACGGCGCATTCCTTAGCGAAGCCAATCTGCTGTCCGATGGCAGCACCGGCAGCTGCAGCGGCACGGGCGCCTAGAAAACGGGGCAGGGCAACTGCGGAGAGGATGCCGACCACAGCCACAACGATCATCAGTTCCACCAGGGTGAAGCCCTTGGCGAGCATGCTGCCGGATTTGCGCTGGCCAAGGCTGCGCAGCAGCTCGAGTTGCAGATGGGTTTTGACGAGAGGTGAGTTCATGGAGAGAGCCCTACAAGGGCCTTATGACGTATTCATGCATACCACGGCCACAAGGCACTACGCAACGACGAGAAAGTACCCAAATCACTATGAATTTTGTTCTAAAAACCCTTTATTATAGGCGGCAAACTTGAGCTTTGGTTCTGTAATGGACAGAATTATTAATTGGCATACCCATAAATGGGTAGATTTGCTCCCGGATTTGGCCATCGCTGGGGGATTTGACTATACATATCCCCACAGCTCGGGGACACTTTGGACATCTCGATGGCAAACCGTGTCGCTGAGCCTCTGGCGCCCAGGTTCGGGAACCAGCCCAAAGATGACTGGGCAAAGGTCAATTCAGTCTCCAAAACCCTTGTCACCAGCTTTTGAGGCGAAGCCAACCTGCCTTTCCCAGGTCGCTGGAATAATGGGAAACCTGGGACGTCCGCCACCTTCATCTTCGCGGCCCTGGCCTCGCCCTAGGTTCGGCACACTTAGTCGCTGTCCCATGTCGAGGCCCGCCGCCGCTGTCCAGGCATCCATGGCCCAGGCAGCCGTTGCCCAGGGATTCAGCCTTTCGCAGCGCCTGACGCGCTGGGGTGTGGTCATCGTCTTGACCTATGTCCTGGTGGCCCTGCTCGTCCCCCTGCTGCTTCACCTCGGCTGGCTCAACGATCCCAACGCCGGCCTCGACAACCCCATCTATGCCCCGCCCAGCCCCAGCCACTGGTGCGGCACCGATCGCCTCGGGAGGGACGTTTGCACCCGCACCTTGGCGGGTAGTGGCGTAGCCCTGCAGGTTGTGGTGGTGGCCCTGCTGGTGGCCCTGGTGATCGGTGTCCCCCTCGGCATGGCCAGTGGCTACTTGGGCGGAGCCGTCGACCGGCTCCTGGTGCTGCTGATGGACACCCTCTACACCTTGCCGGTGTTGTTGCTGTCGGTGGTGCTGGCCTTTCTGCTGGGCCGGGGCCTACTCAACGCCGCCGCCGCCCTCTGCGTCGTCTACGTGCCCCAGTACTTCCGGGTCGTGCGCAACCAAAGCGCCCAGGTCAAAGCCGAACCCTTTGTGGAAGCGGCCCGCTCCCTCGGCGCCGGACCGGGGTGGGTGTTGCGCCGCTATTTGTTCCGCAACGTCATCACCTCCGTGCCGGTGCTGCTGACCCTCAATGCCGCCGATGCCGTGCTGGTGCTTGGCGGGCTGGGTTTTCTGGGGCTGGGCTTGCCCGAGACCGTGCCCGAATGGGGGGGCGATCTGCAGCAGGCCCTCACGGCCGTCCCCACCGGCGTCTGGTGGACCGCCCTCTACCCCGGTTTGGCGATGTTTGTATTGGTCTTGGGGCTGTCCTTCCTGGGCGAAGGCCTGGAGCAATGGCTCTCGGGCCCCTCCAGGCGCTCCTGAACGCTCAAGTTGGGCGGCCCCCCAGGTCAGCGAGGCCAGCAAGGGCCGCCCCGATCGCCTCGGCCAAGACCCCGTAATCGCCCCGCTGGCGCACCTCTTCCTGCAAGGTCGTGGCAATTTCAAGCCGTTCGGCCCGATGCTCCCGGTGACAGTAGTAATCGATCTTGTGGCGCAGCTCCTCAAGACTGCGGTAGCTGATCGCCTCAGCCACCGCCGTGATCGCCCCCAGCTCTGCCTTCCAATCGGTGAGGGGAAACCCCCCTGCGGCAGCCACATCCAGCACCCGGTTGCTGACGGCTTGGTCGAATTGCAAAGCGGTGATGTTGAGACTGATCAGCGACGAGCGATATACCGCCGCGCTGGCGGCTACCGAGGTCGTCTCCCCATGGCCGCGCCGCTGGCCAACCGCTGGGGCTGGGTTTGGTGCTGGCCAGTTGGCGCACAAGCGCTCGGCCTCGGGTCCGTAGAGATCGAGGTGACGCTCCCCCAAACCCTGCAGCACCTCTCCCCGAAACTGCAACGAGTGGCAGTGGACCAGCGAGCGGTAGTAGGCCTTCGCGGCCAACTGTTGCAGCGCCGAAGCGCCGGGACCACAGCACCTTTGGGCGTAGGCCAGGGTGGCGGGTTCCAGGGGGTGGTCGAACTGCTGCAAACGGCGCCGTAATTCGGCCTGCAGCTCTTTGGCCAGCTCATGGGGCTGGTCGTTCCAGTCAAAGCCTGGATGGACATGGCCGATGAAGCAGACATCCCGGCGCAACGGGGCCCCGGCCGGTGGCTCGTAGGGCCCCTCGCCGATGGCAAATAGCGGCGATGTGGCCAAACCCAGCTGCCCCAGCTCCTGGCCATTGCGCGGCTCAAGACAAAAATGGTGGGAACGGCCGGCGATGGCGATGAAGCTGCCAAGGGCTGCCTCAATGCGCTGCCGCGAAGGATGGGTGCCCAAGCAGTCTTCGTAATGCAGAAAAACCAAGGGCGTCGGCACCTGTTCGTAGATAAACGTGCCCCGCTCCAGGTCGAAGCCGGCTAGCAGGCTGATCGGACTGACGATGATCAGGGCATCGGCTTCAAGGCGGTCCAGCCGATCCATCAACAAGCAACGCCGCAGGCCCACCTCGTTCACCCGGCCCAAGGCCAGCCGCGTCAGGCTGCCAGCTGGGGATGCATCTGGGGAGCCGGTCGGGGAACCAGCGATGAAATCGGTCGGATCCAGCAGGCTGACGCGATGGCCCGCCCGCACCAATGCCCGGGAGAGTCCGGCGATCAGCCGCTGGTAAATGGGGGTGAGACTTTGCTCAAGAACAAGATGCATGGCAGCAGCGGCCCGGCTGGGGAACCTAAAATGAAAAAATGTTGTTCTCGTCCGGGTATGCCCCTGTGGCTTGACCTGCTGTTTCTTGGTTCGGCTGTTTTGCTGTGGACCAAGGGAGGCCAGCAGCTGGACGATGTGGTGATGATGCTGATGCGCATTCTGGCGGTGGCTTTCGCCATGGTCGTGTTGCTTGGGGGCAGACTGCTGCCGCTGGAGATCTCCTTGTTGGCCCTGGTGCTCTGGCTGCCCAGTGTGCGCGCCCTGGAAAGCGGCTCTCGCTTCTAGTCCCTGCTCCCAATGGCGCCCCCCATCAGTCGGGCAACCTGCCATCTGGCATCAGGGACTCGGCTATCTCACCTTCGGCATTCAGGGCTGGATAGGGCCGTCCTTGCTGATCACACCAACGGGCCACCTGGGGATGGGACCAGGCAAAAAGCTGGCGGCCGTACTGATCGGGACTGAGCCCTTCGCCGTGGTCCGGCACCACGCCGGCACTTTGCCGCTGGCGTAAGGCCTCGAATAACAGAATGGCCGCCGCCACGGACACATTCAGGGACTGCACCATGCCCCGCATCGGGATATAAAGGGATTGATCAACCAGGGAAGCGGCTGTCTCACTCAGTCCCCATTTCTCGGCCCCCAAAACAAAGGCCGTGGGACCCCTGAAATCACAGGCGCGATAGTCGACAGCTGCTCGGCCCAGGTGGGTGCCATACATGCGGAAGCCGCGCTCCTTGAGCTGGGCCATGGCCGCTTCGGTGCTGGTGTGCAGCTTGAGCGGCACCCACTTCTGACTGCCCTGGGCCGTGCTGTTGAACGTGGGGAGACGGCCCGCTCGGCAGACCGCATGGGCCTCCAACGCCCCCACCGCATCGCAACTGCGCAGGATCGCCGAAAGATTGTGCGGCTTTTCCACCTGCTCCAAAAGCACGGTGAGATCCGCCATACGGTGATCAAGGACCGATTGGAGACGTTCGAAACGGCGTGCTAACAGGGGCATGGTTAAAACCGCCAGGCGGCTCCTCCAGGATGGGCAGGGGAAAGCTCGAACCATTGGATTCGGACGGGCCCCCTGGCAATGCCATTGGGCGCCGCATCCCATGATGGAGCCGATGAAGGAAACCAGTTTCGACCAAAGGGCCTACCAACAGGTCGCCCGCATCCCTTTCGGCCAACTGGCTACCTATGGCCAGATCGCTGAACTCATGGGGGAATGGGGATGCGCCAGGCAGGTGGGTTGGGCCCTGAGACGGCTGCCCCTGCCTTCGCCCCTGCCCTGGCACCGGGTGGTTAATGCCCAGGGTCGTCTCGCCATGACCCTGTCGCGCCAGGGCAGCGACTGGATCCAAAGGGATCTGCTGCTGGCCGAGGGCATTGCGGTGGACCACCAGGGCCGACTCCCCCTCCATCGTCATCGCTGGCGAAGTGAATGCCAAAGCGAGCAGCAATCGTGAAGGCCCCCCAAGCTGTCAGCGCCCCGGAAGCCGACGGTCTCGCCCCCCGCCGCCTGGCCTGGCGGGTGCTGGAGGCGGTGGCCGCAGGGGCCTTTGCCGACAACGCCCTGGAACGGGAACTGGCTAAAACCAACCTGGCGCCCCTCGACCGGGGACTGGCCACCGAACTGGCCTATGGGGCGATCCGGCAGCGGTTGCTTCTCGATGCCTGGATCGATGCCCACGGCCGGCTCAAGGCCAGCCGCCAGCCACCCCGACTGCGCTGGTTGTTGCACGTCGGGCTCTACCAACTGCTGTTCAGCAGCCGGGTGCCCGCCTCCGCCGCCGTCAACACCAGCGTTGAGCTGGCCAAAGAAGCTGGCTTTGCCCGGCTGGCTCCAGTTGTCAATGGTCTCCTGCGGGCCGTGGCGCGGGCCCACCCCCACAACGATGCCGCCACTCCCCCCAACCCTTGGCAAGGACTGGCCTTACCCGAAGCAGAGGCCGAAAGCCTGTCCCTGCGCCACTCCCTCCCCCCCTGGCTGGCGAGCCAACTGCTGCAATGGTGCCGCCCGCAAGAGGCCGAGGCCTTTGGAAACTCCAGCAACACCCCCCCGGCCCTCGACCTGCGCATCAACCGACGGCGGACCAGCCGGGTGGAGCTCCTGGCGGCCTTTGGGGCCGCAGGACTGACGGCCCGGGCCTTGGACGACCAGGAATGGGGCCTGTGCTTAGCCGCGGCCAGTGGCGATCTGCGGGGGCTGCCCGGTTTCAAGGAAGGTCACTGGTGCGTTCAGGACCGCACTGCCCAGGCCATTGCCCCCCTGCTGGCGCC
>CAMDWF010000060.1 GCA_945878795.1 Synechococcus sp. UW140 | reverse complement strand
TCCCGCAGCGGCACGCCCGCCTTTAAACGGGTGCCGGTGCTGGTGCGGGGGGGAAGGGGGGCGGTGGCTGCCGGAGTGGCGGGGAGTCTCTAATCGGAGTACAAAATATTGCATAATTCTTAATGACTCTGCAACGCTGACTATCGGCTGGACAGGGCTACCCATCTGTCCGTGCGAGGCTACGCTAACAGCACAATTCAAAAGCTGCTTGGGCATAGCGATATAAAAACCACCATGATTTATATTCATGAGCCAAATCGTGAAGTAGTTAGTGCTCAAATGCTGCAGTTTTTCTCTTTTCTTAGGCAAGTACTAAGGCCCGGGTCAGCGCGGGAAACTGTGGCCAAGCTTGGGATGTTATGCGGATCCGCCTATCATGCGTGACAGGACCTACCCCCTCATTGAGAAGCCCTGCAGTGCAGTGCAGTCTATCTCAAGTATTTAAGGAAACCTGTTTCGGGGTGATATGCTGAAGAAACCCTGGCCGGACGGGGTGTTATACGGTCCGCCCATACTGCGTTGGGCTGACCCTAAGCGCCAATCCCTGCAAGCACGGAATCCCTGAAACCTGTTGTGTCAGGTAGAATGGCTGAAGAGGTACAACATGACCGCTCTTCTCGAGAATCACAAAGAAGCCATTGCCGAGCTGTGCCGCAAGTACAGCGTTCAGCGGCTTTTCGCGTTTGGCTCAGCTATTAGGGACGATTTTCGACCAGGGGAAAGCGATGTGGATCTTCTCGTCGAATTCGCTCCCATTGGTGGACACGCTAAATTCCATGCTTATTTTGAGGTACTTGATGAGCTGCAAGGAGTACTCGGCACCAAGGTAGATCTCGTTATGAGTGGGGCTGTGCGCAATTCGATTATCGCCCGCGAGATCGACAAGACCAAGAGGATAATCTATGGCTCGTGAAGTAACTGCCTACCTCTGTGACATCATTGATGCATGCGCTTCTATCGCTTCTATCCTTACGGACATCTCGATAGAAACATATGTTGAGATGCGTGAAAAACGCTCTGCTGTAGAACGTGAGTTTATTGTAATTGGCGAAGCAGTCTCAATCATGGCTAAATTCTGGCCTGAAAGATTCAAGCATCTATCTGATGGTCAGAAGATAATTGGGTTTCGCAATATTCTGACCCACAACTATGCCTCAGTTGATCACGAGACTGTGTATGAAACCGCTCTTGAGGATGTCCCGAAGCTGAGGAGAGAATGTGTTGAGTTGCTCAGGGAGTCGCAGGACGTAGTGAAGGACGGCCCTTAGTTGAGTTCGGGGGCAGACTAACAATGCCATTCACCTGAGCCGCCTCCAAATAGTTCTTGTTTGCCCCCCAGCTCACTGCGGCCAGGTGATGGCAAGCGTTCGAACAACTAGACGGCCTTAATGAGATCCCGCAAATTTAACTTAATCAAACAATGTCAAAGCATGAAGTTTTGCTTGATTTCTCTGGCTATTTACCCTGAAACAGTCTAACTTGTATATACCCTAGCGCCCCATGTGCTCGGGTTCCGAACAGCCCGCCTTCAACCCTTGGGGAGCCGCCAGCGATGCAGCCCATACGCAAAAACCCCCTTCAGAAACTAAAGCTGCTCTCCCGGGTCGGCCTCACCTGCCTGGCCTGCCTGGTCTGGTTCGCCCTGGTGCCCGCCTTGGCGCGGGAGGCCAACCGGCCCGCTGCTGGGTCGCTCAGTGGATCTGCCGTCGGCGCGAGTCGGCCAAACATCATTTTCATCATGGCCGATGACCTCGGCAATGCCGACCTCGGCTATCGGGGCAGCGACATCAAAACACCGAATATCGACAAGCTGGCCCGGGAGGGCGTGCGGATGGAGTCCTTCCATGGCATGCCCGTCTGCACGCCGTCCCGGGCCGCCCTGATGACGGGCCGCCACCCGATGCGCTATGGCTTTGCCCACCGATGAACGCACCCTGCCCCAGGCACTGAAGGAGGCGGGCTACCAGACCTCGATGGTGGGCAAGTGGCACCTGGGCCATGCCGATAAAAAATACTGGCCGCAGAACCGGGGCTTCGATCACTTCTACGGCAACCTCGTCGGCGAGGTCGACTACTTCACCAAGATGCGCGGCGGCATCGTCGACTGGCAGCGCGACGGCAAGTTCATGCAGGAAACCACCTACTACCTGCCGCTGATCGGCGACGAGGCGGTGAAGACGATCGAGCGGCAGGACAAAACCAAGCCGTTCTTCCTCTACTTCGCCTCCCTGGCGCCCCACGCCCCCTATCAGGCCCAGCAGGCCGATGAAGACCGCTACGCCGCCAGCATCAAGGACCCGACCCGCCGCACCTATGCCGCCATGGTCACCTCGGTGGACGACCAGGTGGGCCGCATCGTGGCCGCCCTCGACAAGCGCGGGATGCGCGAAAACACCTTAATCATCTTCTCCAGCGATAACGGTGGTCCCCGTAGTGCCGTGGTCGCCAGCGGTGCCCATTCCCGCCAAGAGCGGGCCGCCAGCGGCGTCAAGCAGGAATCCCTGCCGGCCAGCAACGGCAACCTGCGCGGCGGCAAGGGCAGCCTCTACGAAGGCGGTGTGCGCGTGCCGACGATCTTCAACTGGCCCGGCACCTTGAAGCCCGCCGTGATCAATGAGCCGGCGCAGATGGTGGACATCATGCCCACCGCCCTGGCCCTGGCCGGCGCGGCACCCAACCCCGCCAGCAAGCCCTTCGATGGCAAGAACCTCCTGCCGATGCTCACCGAAGGCAAACCCTCGCCCCACGACGACCTCCTGATCAACGTCGAAGCCTTCCGCGGCGCCATCATCAAGGGCCAGTGGAAGCTGGTGAAGATCGCCCTGCTGCCGGGCAAGATCGAACTGTTCGACCTCAAGGCCGACCCCGGCGAGCAGAACAACGTGGCCGAGCAGCACCCTGAAGTGGTGCGTGATCTCGAAGCCCGGCTGCAGGCCTATGCCAAGCAGCAGAAGATGAGCGAATGGTTGAAGGCCCAGCCCGACTACCTCGGTGCCCAGGGCGAGCAGACGATCCTCGACCCCGACTTCGACATCGATGACGGCGGACTACCGCAGCAGCAGCCGGTGCTGCCTAAGCCATGAAGCCGCGATTCCGGTTCCTGGCGGTGGCGCTGGTGTGCCTGCTGCTGAACAGCGGCGTACTCTCAGGGGCCTGGGCCCGTCCCGACCCAGCAGCCCCACCCAGCGACGGCTCGGTGCTGCCCTTCCCGCCGGTGCCCAGCGCCAGCATTGCCCGCCCCCGGCTGCAGGACTCGCTGCACAAACGCCGCGCCCAGCCGCAGCACCTCAAAGCCGATGCACCCAACGTGCTGATCGTGCTGCTGGATGACGTCGGCTTCGGCCAGGCCTCCAGCTTCGGCGGCGAGATCAACACGCCCACCCTCAGCAAGCTGGCCAGCCAGGGCCTCAGCTACAACACCTTTCACACCACCGCCATCTGCTCCCCCACCCGGGCGGCCTTGCTCACCGGACGCAATCACCAGCGCGTCGGCAACGGCACGATCGCCGAACGGGCCGTCGACTGGGATGGCTACACGGGTGTGATTCCGAAAACCTCGGCCACCATGGCCGAAGTGCTGCATCACTACGGCTACAAGACGGCGGCCTTCGGTAAGTGGCACAACACGCCGGCCGATCAGACCACCGCCATGGGGCCGTTCGATCGCTGGCCGACGGGCCACGGCTTTGATTACTTCTACGGCTTCCTCGCCGGTGAAACCTCGCAGTGGGAGCCCCGCCTGGTGGAGAACACCACCGCCATTGAGCCGCCCCACGACAAGAATTACCACCTCAGCGAGGACATGGCCCAGCGCAGCATCGTCTGGCTGCGTAAGCACCGGGCCTTCTCACCGGACAAGCCCTTCTTCCTCTACTGGGCCCCCGGGGCGGCCCACGGTCCCCACCAGGTGGGCAAGGAGTGGTCGGACAAATACAAGGGCAAATTCGATGCCGGCTGGGATGCCTACCGCGAGCGGGTGTTTGCCCGCCAGAAGCAACTCGGCTGGATTCCCGCCAACACCAAACTGACGCCCCGGACCGCGTCCATGCCCGCCTGGGACAGCATTCCGGCGGCCCAGCGCCCGTTCCAGCTGCGGCTGATGGAGATCTACGCCGGCTTTGTGGAGCATGTGGATGCCCAAGTGGGGAAGGTGATCGACGAGCTCGAGCGCCTGGGGGTGCGGGATAACACGATCGTGATTTACATCTTCGGCGACAACGGCGCCAGCGCCGAAGGCCAGAACGGCACGATCAGCGAGTTGCTGGCCCAGAACGGCATCCCCAACACCGTTGAGCAGCAGATCACGGCCCTGAACGCCATGGGCGGCCTCAATGAGCTGGGCGGTCCCAAGACCGACAGCATGTACCACGCCGGCTGGGCCTGGGCCGGCAATACGCCATTCCAATACACCAAGTTGATCGCCTCCCATTTCGGCGGCACCCGCAATCCGATGGTGATCTCCTGGCCCAAAGGGATCAAGCCCGACAAGACACCCCGGGCCCAGTTCCACCATGTCAATGACATCGCGCCCACGCTCTATGAACTGATCGGCATCAAACCGCCCAAGGTGGTCGATGGATTCAAACAGGATCCGATCGATGGGGTGAGCCTGGCCTACACCTTTGCCAATGCCAAAGCGCCCACCCGCAAAAAGGTTCAGTACTTCGACAACAACGGCAGTCGCGCCATCTTCCAGGACGGTTGGCTGGCCGCCACCTTCGGCCCTTTGGTCCCCTGGCTGCCCGGAGCGCCAGGGCTGGCCGCCTGGGATTCGGCCAAAGACAAATGGGAGCTTTACAACCTCAACGCTGACTTCTCCGAAGCTGATGATCTCGCCACCCGCGAACCGCAGCGACTGGCCCAGCTACAGAAAACGTTTGATCAGCAGGCCCTGGCCAACAAGGTCTATCCCCTGGGTGCCGGCATCTGGCTGCGGCTGCACCCCGAAGACCGCATCAAGTCGCCCTTCACGAGCTGGCAGTTCGATGCCACCACCACGCGCATGCCGGAGTTCACGGCGCCAGGGCTGGGCCGGGAGAGCAACACCGTCAGCATCGACGCGGAGCTCAAGGAGAATGCCTCCGGTGTGTTGTACGCCTTAGGGGGATCGGGGGGCGGGCTCAGCCTCTACCTGGACCAGGGCCAGCTGGTCTACGAGTACAACATGATGATCATCGAGCGTTACACCGCCCGCTCGAACAACAGGATCCCCGCCGGCAGGCACCGCATCGACGTCACCACCACCCTCGCCAGTGCCCAGCCGCTCTCGCCGGCTTTGGTGGTGCTGAAGGTGGATGGCCAGGAGGTGGCGCGCACCACGGTGAAACGCACCGTTCCGGCTGCCTTCTCCGCCAGCGAAACGTTTGATGTGGGCGTGGATCTTGGCTCAACGGTGTCGCTCGACTACTTCGAGCGCCGGCCGTTTCGTTTCGATGGCACGATTCACAAAGTGGAGGTGAAACTCTCTGCCACCAGCCCTCAAACGCCGTAGTACCCCCGATACCAGCGGGCAAACTGCTCGACGCCGGCCTCAATCGAGGTGGACGGCCTGAACCCCACCCAGGCTTCTAAGGCGCTGGTGTCGGCGGCGGTGGCCAGCACATCGCCGGGCTGCATCGGCTGGAAATCGCGGATCGCCTCGCTGCCCAGGGCCCCCTCCAGCACCTCGATGAAACGCATCAGGGCAATCGGCTGGCTGTTGCCGATGTTGAACAGCCGGTGGGGCACCGCCGCGGTGGCTGGATCGGGGTGGAGCGGATCGAAATCGGGATCGGCGCTGGCGGGCTTGTCGAGGCAGCGGACCACCCCTTCGGCGATGTCATCGATATAGGTAAAGTCGCGCTGCATCTGGCCGCCGTTGAACACCTTGATCGGCTCACCGGCCAGAATCGCCCGGGCGAACAGCATCGGCGCCATGTCCGGCCGGCCCCAGGGGCCATACACCGTGAAGAAGCGCAGGCCCGTAGCTGGCAGGCCATAGAGGTGGCTGTAGGTGTGGGCCATCAGCTCATTGGCCTTCTTGGTGGCCGCATAGAGGCTCACCGGATGGTTCACCGGATGCTGCTCGGAAAAGGGCATCTGGCGGTTGCCGCCATAGACCGAACTGCTGGAGGCATAGACCAAATGGGCCACCCCCTGGTGGCGGCAGGCCTCCAGCACCGAGCCGAAGCCCACCAGGTTGCTCTGGATATAAACAGCGGGATTTTCAATCGAATAACGCACCCCCGCCTGGGCCGCCAGATGGATCACCCGATCGGGCGCCTCGGCAGCCACCAGGCGGGTCAGGGCCGCCCCATCGGCCAGATCCAGCGCCTCAAAGCGAAACTGCCCCGGCGCGGCGGCGACTTCCAGGCGCTCCAGGCGGGCGCGCTTCAGGCTCGGGTCGTAATAGGGGTTGAGGTTGTCGAGACCCAACACCCTTTCCCCCCTGGCTAGCAAGCGCTCGGCCACGGCGGCGCCAATGAAGCCTGCGGCGCCGGTGACGAGAACCGTGCCCGCCATCAACCCTGGGCCAGGCGCTCGCGGAAGTAGGCAATCGTGGGCTCCAGGCCCTCCGCCAAGCTGACCTTGGGCTCCCAGCCCAGCTCACTGCGGGCCAGGTCGATCACCGGCTGGCGTTGCAGCGGGTCGTCCTGGGGCAGGGGCTGGGTGGTGAGGGGCAGGGAGGGATTGATGCGATCACGCACCAACTCGGCCAGTTGGCGAATCGTGAATTCACCGGGGTTGCCGATGTTAATCGGACCGGGATGGTTTCCATTCATCAGCGCCATCATGCCGGCAATCAAATCGTCGACATAGCAAAAGGAGCGGGTCTGGCTGCCTTCGCCATAGAGGGTCAGCGGTTTACCCTGCAGCGCCTGAACAATAAAATTGCTGACTACCCGGCCGTCATCGGGCAACATGCGCGGCCCGTAGGTGTTGAAAATCCGCATCACCCGGATTTCGGTGCCGTGGCGGCGCTGGTAGTCGAAACAAAGGGTTTCGGCGATGCGCTTGCCCTCGTCGTAACAAGAGCGGATGCCGATGGTGTTGACGCAGCCCCGGTAGCTCTCCGGTTGGGGATGGACCTCTGGATCGCCATAGACCTCGCTGGTGCTGGCCAGCAGCAGCCGGGCCCCCACCCGCCGGGCCAGGCCCAGCATGTTGTAGGTGCCCAGGAAACTGGTCTTGGCCGTTTTGATTGGATTGGACTGGTAGTGAACCGGCGAGGCCGGACAGGCGAGGTGCCAGATGCGGTCCACCTCCAGGCGGATCGGATCGGTGACGTCGTGGCGGATCAGTTCAAAGCTGGGATGGCCGATCCAGTGGCGCACATTGTCCTTGCGACCGGTGTAATAGTTGTCGAGGCAAATGACGTCTTCGCCGGCCTCCATCAGCCGGTCGATCAGATGGGAACCAAGGAAGCCGGCGCCGCCGGTGACGAGATTACGCAAGGTCATTGATCAGCCCTCCCCGACGCGCCAGACGCTGAGGCCAGCGGCCCGGGCCGCCGCCGCATCGGCCACGGCCCTGGCATCAAACAGCCAGGCGGGCTGACGCATCACCGCCGCAATCGCCCCCCAATCGAGCTGGCGGTATTCGTCCCATTCGGTGAGAATCAGCACCGCATCGGCCCCCCGCGCCGCCTCCAGCACGCTTGCGGCCGGAATCCAGGTGCCGTCGCCGCCGAGGGGCACCCCCCGGGCGGCGGTGACCGGATCGACGGGCGGTCGGCCCAGGTCCTGGCTGATCTGCTGATCCCCCACCTTGGGATCAACGATCGCCAACTGGGCCCCTTCTTCGATCAGATCACGGCAGATGGAGATGGCCGGCGCCTCCCGGGTGTCATTGGTGTCGGCCTTGAAGGCGAAGCCCAAGATGGCGATGCGTTTGCCGCTGACGGTGCCAAACAGACTATTGACCACCAAACGGGCGATGCGCTGCTGCTGCCAGCTGTTGAGCCCCACCACGCTCTCCCAGTAGGAGGCCACCTGCTCGAGGCCGTAATGGCGGCAGAGATAAACCAGGTTGAGGATGTCTTTCTGGAAGCAGCTGCCGCCGAAGCCCGGGCCGGCCTGCAGGAATTTGGCGCCGATGCGGGAATCGGTGCCGATGGCGCGGCCCACTTCACGCACATCGGCTCCGGTGGCCTCACAGAGGGCCGCAATGCCGTTGATCGAAGAAATCCGCTGGGCCAGAAAGGCGTTGGCGGTGAGCTTGGAGAGTTCACTGCTCCAAAGATTGGTGCGCAGGATGCGCTCCTGGGACACCCATTGGCCGTAGACACTGGCCAGGGACTCAATTGCCGTTTCGTCCTCACCGCCGATCAGCACCCGGTCCGGATTCTCCAGATCGCCAATGGCGCTGCCTTCGGCCAGAAATTCGGGGTTGGAAAGCACCGCAAAAGTCTTGGTGCCGCCGGCAGTGCCCTGGGCGGCGCTGAGGATGGCCTTGACCGCTTCCGCCGTGCGCACCGGCAGGGTGCTCTTTTCAACCACGATTGTGTGGCCACTGGCGGCGGCGGCCACCTGGCGGGCCGAGGCCTCGATCCAGCGCAGGTCACTCGCCTGGCCAGCGCCCACACCGCGGGTCTTGGTGGGGGTGTTCACCGACAGAAAAACCATGTCGGCCCCAGCGATCGCATCATCGACCGCCGTGGTGAAGTGCAGGTTGCGGCCCCGGGCCCTGCCCACCACCGCATCCAGCCCTGGTTCGTAGACGGGCAGCCTGGCCAGGTCATCGTGGTTCCAAGCAGCGATGCGCTCGGCGTTGAGGTCGACCACCGTCACTGTGATGTGGGGGCAACGGTCGGCGATCACCGCCATCGTCGGACCGCCGACATAGCCAGCGCCGATACAACAAATGGATCGGATGGGACCCGTGGTGGTCATCGGCGACAAAAAAACAGCTGCGATGGAGGCGACATTACCGCCAGTTGTGCAGGAATCCACAACCACCAGCCTCCACCCTTGCCGCTGGCTGGATCAGCTTGCTTCGGGGAACACGCCAACGCCAGAGCTTGATTTCGGAGCTCACCAACCCCAGCCGGGCCCTTAGGCCCTGCCAAAAATCCTCCCTCACGCCTCCCCGGAGGCAAGTCTGCAAGTGCCGCCAGGGCCGGTCCGCGCCTCCGACGACAGGGATTACTTGAGCTGCTATTCCTGGGGCACCAGGGCCAGCAGCCGCTCGCGGAAATCGCCCTTTGGCATCCCCCCCTTGAGTTCGCCGTGGATCACAAAGTCGGGCTCTTCCGGGGCGCTCACCAATAGATAGGTGGGCCAGCCCATGCCGTCCTTGGTGGGGTACTGGGCCAACAGAACCTTGCGGTAGCGGCGGTAGGTGTCGGTGTCCTGCAACATCACACTCACAAACGCCAGCCCCAGCTCTTCGGCCACCTTGGCGTCGTAGTGGCCCATGCGATGGCAGGTGCCGCAATCCTCCGAGCTGAATTTGACAACGGTGAAGGGGGCCATGGCCACAGCGAAACATTGTTGGCGGCGATGGTAGGCAGTCAAGGGGATGGCCAGCCCACCACCCCCCTCAACGACGCTCGGCATCCAGACGCTCGGCGCGCAGCTGCCGCAACCGTTGGCCAAGCTGGGGGCCGGGGGCCAGGCCGGCCCCCAGCAGCGACGCCGCACTGCAGGGCGCCCGCAGATGGCGCCAGCGCAGCCACCAGCGCAGCAGGGGCCGCCGCCAGGGTCCGCCCGCCGCCACCACCAGGGCCACCGCCTCGGCCGTCACGCCGCGGGACTCCAACAGCTCACACCAACGGGATGGGGCCCACAGGGCTGGCGCCTGCCCCGGGTCCAGGGCGGCCAGGCGCTGCCCCAGAAGCCACGCCTGGGCCAACAGCTGCTGGTGGCGATGGGGCAGTTGCAGCCGCTCCGCCACGGCCAGCGGGTCCCCAGCCGCCAGCAACAGGGCCGGCAGCAGGGGCAGGCCCATGCGCTCGGCGTGGCGTAGACGCCAGGGCCAGCGCCGGTCCCGCTGCAGGTCGGTGTCCAGCAGCTCCAGGGCTCCCCAGGATTGCAGCGCCTCCAGGCCAGCCCGCCAGGGCTCCCGCTCCACCAGCAGGTCCAGTTCCATGCGCAGCCGGGTGGCCAACGCCGGCGGTGCCAGGGCCGGGGGATCGCCCGGCCGCCAGGCCCAGGGCCAGCGGGCCAGGGTGGTGGTCCATTGCTCAAGACTCTCGGGGGCGAGGGCAAACCCCAATCGGGCGGCATAGCGGGCGCCGCGCACGATGCGGGTGGGGTCGTCCTGCAGGCTGGAGCCATGCAGCAACCGCAGCTGGCGGCAG
>CAMDWF010000059.1 GCA_945878795.1 Synechococcus sp. UW140 | reverse complement strand
CAGCCGCCCCAGCGCGAACCGTTGCTCCAATTGGTGCCCGTGTCATTGGTAGCTGGACAGCCAAGATGGGCCAGGGCTTCGCCAGCGGCATCGCCCAAGCACCAGGGGCGGCCATGGACAAGGCATTCCGGCCCGAGTCACCCCAAGGGTTCCGCCGGCGCCAAAGCCTCAGCCGCCCGGTGCGCCTTCTGGCGGCCCCCGGCCGGAATCAGGTCGCCGAGGTCATCAGTGCCACCTATCGCCAACTTCTCAATCGCGATGTCTATGTGGCAGAACGGTTGAGTGATGCTGAATCCCAGTTAAAGGATGGTCAAATTGACGTGGCCGGTTTCGTAGCCCTTGTGGCCAGCACCGACCTTTTCCTCAATCGTCTCAACCAGCTTGCCCCCCTGCGAGCAGTCTCAGGTGCCTATCTTGCCCTTCTGGGTCGGGCTCCCCAGCCCAGCGAAGCCAGTCGCTTCTTGGCTACCCGCGTGCGCTCCGGCCTACCTACAGCGATCGCCGAAATCCTTGACAGCCCTGACTACGCCTCTGCTTTTGCCCGAGATACTGTTCCTTATTGGCGCGGCCTCGAGACAAGCAATGGCATCCCCTTGGCAACAGTCAATAAAACGGCAGCGCTTTATGGTGGCAACGCTGCACTCAAGCCAAGCCCCAAATCAGCTACCTGAGCTGAAATCCCATTCAGCGAATTAACTGGGATCCTTATTTTGCCACCCAATGCGATAGGCCCCTGCTTTAAAAAGCAGGGGCTTTTTTGCTGAGCTTCAGGCAGATGATACAAAAAATATTTTTTGCTAGGCAGGTCCCGGCAAAGCAGCCATCACAGACACCAACAATTGCCGCCGGGGGACAATCAGACAAAACCACGGCAAAACCATTGCGCCCCAAGGGTTTTTCAGTAGAAAGCGGCCGTGAAGAACTGTTACCGGAGCCTCTGGCAACGCACGCCTCTAACGCAGAATGATTCGGCAGACGGGAATCCGTTTGCACCCTTACCCACCGGATACCGGTCTCCTTAACGGTGACCGCTTGTTTCGAGGCAGAACTGCATGAGCATCGTCTCCAACTCGATCATCAACGCGGACGCCGAAGCCCGCTACCTCAGCCCTGGCGAACTCGACCAGGTCAAGTCATTCGTGGCTGGCGGTCAACGTCGACTGCGTGTCGCCCAGGTCTTGAGCGAAAGCCGGGAGCGCATTGTCAAGCAGGCCGCAGGCCAGCTTTTCCAGAAGCGTCCCGACGTCATCTCCCCCGGCGGCAACGCCTACGGGGAAGAGATGACCGCCTCTTGCCTGAGGGACATGGACTACTACCTGCGTCTTGTTACTTACGGCGTCGTTGCCGGTGACGTGACTCCGATCGAAGAAATCGGCATCATTGGCGCCCGCGAGATGTATCGCTCCCTGGGAACCCCCCTTGAAGCGATGGCAGAAGCCGTACGTGAAATGAAGGCCGTGGCCACCAGCATCCTCACAGGAGCCGATGCCGAAGAAGCCGGTTTCTTCTTCGACTACCTGGTAGGTGCGCTCGCCTAAGGCCCAGTCCCACCCCTTCATCGCCACCCAACGGATCAATGCAAGACGCCATCACCAACGTCATCAATCAGTCAGACGTCCAGGGCCTCTACCTCGACGGTTCCTCCATGGGACGCCTTGAACAGTATTTTGCCAGTGGCGAAATACGGGTCCGGGCGGCTGCCACCATCAGCGCCAACGCATCGGCCATCATCAAAGAAGCCGTGGCCAAGTCGCTGCTGTATTCGGACATCACCCGTCCCGGTGGCAACATGTACACCTGCCGTCGCTATGCGGCCTGCATTCGGGACCTCGACTATTATCTGCGTTATGCCACCTATGCCATGTTGGCTGGTGACACGTCGATCCTTGATGAGCGCGTCCTGAATGGTCTCAAGGAGACCTACAACTCCCTTGGTGTCCCCATCGGTGCCACAGTGCAATCGATTCAAGCAATGAAGGAAGCGACAGCAGCACTTGTGGGAGCTGACGCAGGTCGTGAAATGGGCGTTTATTTTGACTACATCAGTTCCGGCTTAGGAAACTGATTTTTCTTCCTTCTGAGCTCAAGCGGCCCGTCTAACGAGAATCATCTCCATGCGTCTCTTCAAGATCACAGCCTGCATCCCTTGCCCGGAAAAATCCCGATCCCAGCGGGAAATCCACAACACCTACTTCACCAAGTGGGTTCCTTTTGACAGCTGGTTTGCTGAACAACAGCGAATCATGAAACAGGGGGGCAAGATCCTGAAGGTAGAGCTGGCCACGGGCAAACGTCAGCAAAACGTAGGAATTTAGCCAATTCGAACCAGCCGCTTCCCAGCGCCATTCCTTCATCCCGACCTCACGGCCGGGTTTTTTTATTGGCAGCCAGCAAGCATTTTGTCTGAATCGACTCGACAAAGCAGGCCACCTCGCGTCTAAATAGGCCATCAACTCCATGCCAACAGGCCTTGTCCCGACCGACTGCCCGATCCAAAATGCCGCGTTCCGGAGATTTCGCTGGGTCCTCTGGCCGTGACATCCAAGTCAGTCCTGTCGACCGGAGTTCTGAAGCTGGGACAGGGGCCTCCCAATCAAGGGGGCTCCTGCCCCTGCCATGGCCCTTCTGGCCTGCCGAAGCCAGGTTGCTTTTGGGGCTGGTTGGCATTTGGAGTTTGCTTGGTCTTGTTGTGCTCTGCTCCGCCAGTTGGTGGGTGGCCGCCCACGAAATGGGCGATGCGACTTACTACATCAAACGTCAGGCCCTTTGGTTGCTGGCCAGCTGGGCCCTCTTCTTACTGGCCCTACGTACGTCGATGCGTCGCTGGCTCGCCCTAGGAGCCCAAGGTCTGCTTTTGGGCACCCTCTTGGTGGCCGCCACCTTGGTGGTTGGTAGCACGGTGAATGGGGCCAGTCGTTGGTTGGTGATCGGGCCGATCCAACTCCAACCCACCGAACTGGTGAAACCATTCCTGGTGCTTCAGGGGGCCGTGCTTTTTTCCCACTGGCAGAGAATCGCCCTGGATCAAAAGTTGCTCTGGCTCAGTGTCTTTGGCGTCCTTGTCTTGCTGGTTCTGAAACAGCCCAACCTCAGTACCGCTGCACTGATGGGTCTCCTGCTTTGGCTGATGGCCCTTGCCGCAGGCTTGCCAAAGTTGATGTTGCTGGGGGCTGCTGCCTCTGGGGCGCTTTTGGGTGGCGCCAGCATCATGATCAACAACTATCAACGTCTGCGGGTTGTTTCTTTCCTAGATCCTTGGAAAGATGCCCAGGGCAATGGCTATCAACTTGTTCAAAGTCTTTTGGCCATTGGCTCCGGGGGCGCCTTCGGCTCTGGTTTCGGGCTTTCAACCCAAAAATTGAACTACTTACCAATCCAGACTACCGATTTCATCTTTGCTGTCTTTGCCGAAGAATTTGGTTTCCTCGGTTCGTTGATGCTGTTGCTTTTTCTGGCCATTTTTGCTTTTATCGGCCTCAAAGTTGCCCTCGGCTGCAGCAGTCCCCAACAACGGCTTGTGGCGATTGGTTGCACCACGCTGCTTGTCGGACAGTCGATCCTCAACATCGCCGTAGCCAGCGGCGCCATGCCCACCACTGGCTTGCCGCTGCCCATGGTCAGCTACGGAGGCAATTCCCTGTTGTCGAGCCTGTTCCTGTCCGGCCTGCTTGTGCGCTGCGCCCTCGAAAGCCAGGGTCTGGAATCCGCCCGGCCCAAGCGTCGCCCTGCCACAGGCCCCAGATAGGCTGGCAACTCTGCCGATCGACTTGGCAATGCCCAGCCTCGCCCTGCAGATTGCCGACCTGGCACGGGGCAGCGAACAACTCCTCCAGGGCAGCCTTGCCCATCCAGGTCCCCTCACCTTTGGAGCCGTTTTCGCTGGTGGACTCCTCACCAGCCTGGGCCCCTGCTCGCTTTCCTTGCTGCCCGTGACCCTGGCCTACCTGGCAGGTTTTGCCGACGATTCCAGCGCCAAGGGTCCACTGCCGTGGCAGCGCAGCCTCTGCTTTGCCATGGGAATCGTTAGCTCGCTGGTGCTTTTAGGCCTGGCTAGTGGCCTGATGGGTCGGCTGTACGGCAGTCTTCCCGATCAAATTCCACTGCTGGTGGCCAGTCTGGCCCTGCTGATGGGCCTCAACCTGCTTGGTTTCCTGCCCCTGCGCCTCCCTGCCGGCCCTGATCCCGACCGCTGGCGGCGTCTCGTTCCGGCCCCACTGGCGCCGCTGGCTGCCGGTCTGGCCTTCGGCCTGGCGGCCACACCCTGCACCACCCCTGTGCTTGCGGTGCTTCTGGCCTGGATGGCCGAGACCGGCAAACCTCTGGTGGGCATGCTGCTGCTCACCAGCTTTGGGGCCGGTCAGGTGCTGCCCCTGCTGTTGGCGGGCACGGCGGCCGCCACCCTTCCCTCCCTGTTGAAATTGCGGCAGATGGGTCAATGGGTACCCCCTATCAGTGGAGTTGTGCTGCTCGTGACAGGTGCCCTCACCCTTGTGGCCCACCTGGCATGAGCGCCTTAACAAAAGCTCTGCTGCGCCCTTGGGCCTGGCTCTCAAATTTGAAAGTAGCGATCGGCCTGCTGCTGGTAATTGCCCTCTCCAGTGGCGTCGGCACCGCCATACCTCAGAAGGAATCCACCGAGTTTTACCATCAACGCTACGATCCAAATCCCTGGCTTGGCCTGCTCCGTGGTGACGCTGTTCTAAAGCTGCAGCTGGATCACGTCTATTCCAGTCAATGGTTTCTGGCCCTACTCGCCCTGCTGGCTCTGGCCTTGATTCTTTGTAGCTGGCGTCGTCAGTGGCCGGCCCTACAAGCCTCTGTGCGCTGGATTGACTACAGCCAACCGCGCCAGCTCAGCAAACTATCTATAGCAGAAACCCTCGAAACAAAGAGTCCAGTAGAAGATCTCGATCAGCTTGCACAGCAATTACAACAAGGCGGCTGGCAGATTCGCCGACATCAAGACCGCCTGGCGGCCCGCAGGGGCGTAGCCGGTCGCCTCGGTCCCCTGCTTGTTCACGCCGGCTTGGTCGTGCTGATGCTTGGTGCTAGCTGGGGCGCTCTGGCCGGTCAGCGGCTGGAACGCTTTCTCGCCCCCGGCAATGACCTCGAACTCCTCAATCCCCGCGGCCAGACCCAGTTGACCTTGGCTTTAGACGACTTTTCAATCCAAAGGGATCCAGCCGGCCGGCCTGAACAGTTCACCTCCAAACTGCGCCTGCTGCCCCCTGCAGAAGCTGCCACGGCAGGGGTTCCCCTAGAAGCCACCATCAGTGTTAATCACCCCCTGCGCCACAAGGGAATCACGCTTTACCAAGCTGATTGGGCCTTGGTTGCCGTCAATATTCAGATCGGTCGCAGCCCCGTACTGCAACTGCCGCTGCAAGCCTTCCCCCAGCTTGGCGAGCAGATCTGGGGTCTGGTGCTGCCGACCCGGCCGGATGGCAGCCAGCCCGTCCTGGTCAGCCTTGGCAGTGAGCAGGGACCGGCCCAGGTCTTCAACGCTGAAGGCCAATTGTTGGCCCAGATTATGCCTGGAGGACCGGCCGTCGAGGTGATGGGCCTGCCCTTGCGTATCGACAGTGTGCTGGCCGCCAGCGGCATCTTGCTGAAGAAAGATCCCGGCGTGCCCCTCGTTTACAGCGGCTTTGCGATCTCACTGCTCGGCGGTGGCCTCAGCTTGATCGCCACCCGGCAGCTATGGGCCATCGCCGAAGGGGAAGGCCCCCAGGGAAAGCTCCATCTGGCCGGTCTCTGCAACCGCAACTTGACAGCCCTCGCCAGCGAACTACCTGCCATGCTGCAAGGCTTGAGGCCAACGGCCACTCCCTGAGGGGGCCTGCCTCAACAGGGCTGGCGCTCGCCGTGACTCACCCTTACCACGGTATGTACATTGCCGCGACGGTTGAAATCAGCGACTAGCTCGATCCAGAGCGGATCGGCTGCGGCGACAAGGTCGTCAAGAATGCCGACGGTCACCGCTTCGTGGGAGATGGAGCGGTTGCGAAAACTATTGACATAAAGCTTCAGGGCCTTCAGCTCCAGCACCCTCGGTCCTGGCTGATAGAGCAAGCGCAGAATGGCGAAATCTGGATACCCAGAAAACGGACAAAGACAGGTGAACTCCGGAAGTTCGATCGAGACTTCGTACACCCTTGCCGGCGCAGGATTCTCAAAGGTCAGTAATTGCACTTCCGCCAAGGCCTGAGCTGCCTCTTCGGGGGCAGCCCGTCGCTCAGCGGGCCTTGGGACCGGAAGGGGTGAGGGGGATGACATGGGGGCTTGGGCCAGGGCCGGGGCCGGTGGAGGGGGTGGAGATAAATGGTATTTCCATGACCCTACGAAGATCGTTACAGGCCAGGGGTTGGCAGCCAGCCTGGCAAACGCCCCATTAGCATTTAGTACCACGGGGACCTTGACCCTGGGCCTAGCCATGGCTAGGCAGAGCGCCGATACTGTTTGTGCCGACGCCTTCTAAGCGCATCCAGCTCTGAGAGACTTTCTCTCAAGTGCTTTCTTTCCTGTTATCCAGTCTTCCTCCATGAAAAAAATCGAGGCCATCATCCGACCCTTCAAGCTTGAGGATGTAAAAATTGCCCTTGTGACTGCGGGTATCGTCGGCATGACCGTGACCGAAGTACGCGGCTTTGGCCGTCAGAAAGGTCAAGTTGAGCGTTACCGCGGTTCGGAGTTCACCGTTGAATTTCTACAGAAGCTGAAGTTGGAGATAGTTGTCGATGACGATCGCGTCGATACCGTGATCAACGCCATTCAGGAGGCCGCCCGCACGGGCGAAATTGGCGATGGCAAGATTTTCATCACTTCGGTCGATTCGGTGCTCCGCATCCGCACAGGAGATCGCGACAGCAGCGCCATCTGACCAGCCCGGCTCAAGCCGGCCTGCTTGCCCCGGCCAGCGTTGTCGCGACGATGGCACCAACCTGCTTGGGATCCAGTTCTGGTTTGGCTTGATCAGCATCAACCAACCAAACCAGATATTCGTGGTTGCCGGCCGGTCCGGTGATGGGCGAAGCCACCAAACCGGCGGCCTGCCAGTGCTGGCCCTTTGCAGCCTTGATCACCCGGTTGATGGCGTCTTGGTGGGCGAGGGGGTCCCGCACCACCCCCCCCTTGCCCACCCGTTCCCGTCCCACCTCAAATTGGGGCTTGATTAACAACAGCGCTTCCACCCCGGCCCCTGGGGCTGGGGTGGAAGGTCTCAACAGGGTTCTGAGGGCCGGCAGGACCTGAACCAACGAGATGAAGGACACGTCCGCCACCGCCAGATCCGGCCAAACGTCGTCTTGGCCGTAAAGCACCTCTGGGGTGAGGTGGCGCAGATTTGTGTGCTCACGTAACACCAGCCTGGGGTCACAGCGCAGACTCCAGGCCGTCTGGCCGTAACCGACATCGATGCCATAGACCCTGGAGGCGCCCCGCTGCAGCAGGCAATCGGTGAACCCACCCGTGGAGATGCCACCGTCAAGGCAGATCCGGCCCGCAACGCTGATCGGCAATGATTCCAAGGCCGCCACAAGCTTTTCGCCGCCCCTGGAAACAAAACGGGGTGGTTGCTTCACCTCCAGCTCCAGATCGGGGCTGAACACCACCCCAGGCTTATCGAGGACCTGATCGCCGCTGCGCACCCGGCCCGAACGAATCAGCTGCTGGGCCTGTTGGCGACTCGCCGCCAAACCACGCTCCAACAAAAGCAAATCCAGCCTTTGGCGTTTTGTCATGGATTCAAGGCCAAAAACGGAACAAATTCCAAGGAAATGGGTGCTGGCGAGGCCATAACCAGACAATGACGCCCATCCCACCCATCCGCTTGCCGCCCATCCCCTTCACGATGGCATTTACGGGATCCACCAGTCTGCTCCCAGCAGCGCCGCCAACCCATTCCAGCGCCAGCCGCCCCCAGCAGCGGCAGCGGGCCGAGGTGCTGCAGCTGCTGCGGCCAGGTTCCTTCGTGCTTCTATCCGACCATCCCAACGACCTGCCCCCCTTCGAACTGCTGCATTGCCGCGGCGGCAGTTGCTGGATCCGGCAACAGGCCTGGGGAAAGCTGATCCAACTGGAGGTGCCCCACCACCGGATCAGCTCAACCGCCTGACTGCCCTCAGGTTTGCGTCGCCTGAGGACCGATAGGTTGGTGGGCATATCTTTGGGGTCGCGCCTCCTTGATCGAGCGATACACCCTGCCCGAAATGGGCAACCTCTGGAGTGAACAAGCCAAATTCCAGGGCTGGCTGGATGTGGAACTGGCTGCCTGCCAAGCCAATGCCGAGCTGGGCCGCCTGCCCGAGCAGGCCCTGCAACAGATCAGGGAGAAGGCGAGTTTTGATGTGGGGCGCATTCTCGAAATCGAGGCGGAGGTGCGCCACGACGTGATTGCCTTTCTCACCAACGTCAATGAGCACGTCGGTGATGCGGGTCGTTACATCCATGTGGGCATGACCAGCTCGGACGTTGTCGATACGGGACTGGCCCTGCAACTCAAAGCCTCTGTCGCGGTCTTACGCCAAGAGCTCGACCAGTTGGGCGAAGCCCTGAGGCAATTGGCCCGGGCCCACAAGGACACGGTGATGATTGGCCGCTCCCACGCCATCCATGGCGAACCGATCACCTTCGGCTTCAAAGTGGCCGGCTGGCTGGCGGAAACCGAACGCAACCGGGAGCGGCTGGCCCGGCTGGAAAAGGTCGTGGGCGTGGGCCAGATCAGTGGCGCCATGGGCACCTATGCCAACACCGATCCGCAGGTCGAAGCGATCAGCTGCCGAATCCTGGGCCTGGAACCCGACACGGCCAGTACCCAGGTGATTGGGCGGGACCGCCACGCCGAATACGTGCAGACCCTTGCCCTGGTAGGGGCCTCCTTAGAGCGGTTCGCCACTGAAATCCGTAATCTGCAGCGGACCGATGTGCTTGAAGTGGAGGAGAGCTTTGCCAAGGGCCAGAAAGGCAGTTCGGCCATGCCCCACAAACGCAATCCGATCCGCAGTGAACGGATCAGCGGTTTGGCCAGGGTGCTGAGGAGTTACACCGTGGCCGCCCTTGAGAATTGCAGCCTTTGGCATGAAAGGGATATCAGCCACAGCTCGGTGGAGCGCATGATGTTGCCGGACTGCTCGGTGACCCTGCACTTCATGCTGCGGGAGATGACCGAGGTGGTGCGGGGCCTGGGGGTCTATCCCGACAACATGGCTCGCAACATGAACGTCTATGGCGGGGTTGTCTTCAGCCAACGGGTGCTGTTGGCCTTGGTGGAAAGCGGTATGAATCGAGAGCAGGCCTATCGCATCGTGCAACGCCACGCCCATGCCGCCTGGAACCAGGAGGGAGGCAACTTCCGCGCCAACCTCGAGGCTGATGCCGAGGTCAGCGATCGACTGTCAGCCCAGCAGATCGAAGCCTGCTTCTCCTGTGGGCTGCACCAATCCCAGTTGGCGGTGATCTGGCAACGGCTGGGCATCTGACCCGCTGCAGCGCCGATGGCGGCTGGGATTGACTGCGATTGCCACAAGCAGCTGGTGGGCAGCAAGGAGCCTGCGCCATGATCAGGCCAAAAGCCAGGGCTGCCAATCTAAAAAAAAGATTAAGTCAGTGGCTGAAGTTTAAGCAAAAATAAAAAGCAATAATGAAATCTAAACCTGGCCTTTAGCTTTTACCGGGCAGGCTCCGACTCGGTCATTATTGGTGTTGTAAATGAAATCTTAAGTGAATCGAATTTTAGCCCCCTAAACACTCCCTTCAATATTGACTCCAAGCCTTTCCGGGCTTAGCCTAATTATCAAATGTCTTCACTTAAGTCACCCCCCATCAAAATGCGCCACTCTGCAATTCGGCTACTCACAAAAGCTTGTCTATCTGCATTTGTTTTGGCCTCAGCACAGGCAGCCAATGCCATTACATTCAATTTCACTACAAATACGGCAAACTGGATGCCCAATCCAAACATTACTGAAAATACCAGACCTCTTCAGCTGAGCTCAGGTGGATCTGCTATGTCAGTCACCTCTAGAAACTTTATCTACGAAAGTTTATCATCGCTTGACAAGCCATCAGGCGTAGGCGACTGGATACCCGTTGGTCAAACCTTACCCGGAGCGACGACAAATGCGCAACGTTTTGACTACAATTTCCCGGCTGCAACATCATCTACTTCCACTCCTACGACATACAATTGGACTGACAGCTTAAACCTTAGCTTTGGCTCTTTCTATCTTGACGGCAGTTGTGATTTTTGTGGGTTTAACAATGCTGTCAGCCTGATTGGTTCAA
>CAMDWF010000058.1 GCA_945878795.1 Synechococcus sp. UW140 | reverse complement strand
TTGGATGAGGCCGATAACTTTTGGGCTTCGGGACCCACGGGACCCTGCGGCCCCTGCTCGGAGATTTACTACGACTTCAAGCCAGAACTTGGCCCTGAGACAATCGATCTAGAAGATGACAGCCGCTTCATCGAGTTCTACAACCTGGTGTTCATGCAATACAACCGGGATGCCGAGGGCCAGCTGACGCCCCTGGCCAACCGCAGCATTGATACCGGCATGGGCCTAGAGCGCATGGCCCAAATTCTGCAGGGGGTTAGCAATAACTACGAAACCGATCTCATCTATCCCCTCATTGAGCAAGCCGCCCAATTGGCTGGGGTTGATTATCAAAACCTTAACGCAGCCGGCCGCACCAGCCTCAAGGTGATCGGCGACCACAGCCGCGCCATCACCCAGTTGATCGCCGATGGGGTCAGCGCCTCCAACCTGGGCCGGGGCTACATCTTGAGGCGGCTGCTGCGGCGGGTGGTGCGCCATGGCCGCTTGCTCGGCATCGACAAGCCCTTTCTGGGCTCGATGGGCGAGGGGGCCATCACCCTGATGGCCGAGGCCTTCCCCCTGCTGCTGGAGCGTCGTGAGGCCATCCTGGCGGAGCTGAACCGGGAGGAGGCCCGCTTCCTGGAAACCCTGGAGCGGGGCGAGAAACTGCTGGCCGAAGTGCTGGCGGCCCAGCCGGATCAGATCAGCGGTGAGCAGGCCTTTGAGCTCTACGACACCTATGGCTTCCCCCTGGAACTCACCCAGGAAATCGCCGAGGAACATGGCCTGGAAGTCGACCTGGCCGGCTTCGAGGCGGCGATGGCGGCCCAGCGCCAGCGGGCCAAGGCCGCTGCCGTCAGCCTCGATCTGACCGTGCAGGGGGCGATCGAGCAGCTGGCCGGCGCCCTGGCGGCCACCCAGTTCGCCGGCTACAGCCAACTGGAGCAGGCCAGCTGTGTGCTGGCCCTGGTGGTCAATGGATCTGCCGCCGAACAGGCCACTGCCGGAGACGAGCTGCAGATCGTGCTCGATACAACGCCTTTCTATGGCGAAGGCGGCGGCCAGATCGGGGACCGGGGCCTGCTGATTGGCCAGGGGGGGGATGGCGACGCCCTGCTGGTGGCCATCGAGGCCGTCAGCCGCAACCGCAGTGTGTTCGTTCACAGCGGCCAGCTGCAGCGGGGGCACCTGGCCGTGGGCGATGTGGTGCTGGCCCGCGTCGATCCCGCCTGCCGCCGCCGCGCCCAGGCCAACCACACGGCCACCCACCTGCTGCAGGCCGCCCTCAAGCAGGTGGTGGATCCGGCCATCGCCCAGGCCGGATCGTTGGTGGATTTCGACCGCCTGCGCTTTGATTTCCACTGCCCCCGGGCCGTTACGGCCCCGGAACTGGCTGCGATCGAAACCCTGATCAACGGCTGGATCAGCGCTGGCCATGGCTTGCAGGTGGCCGAAATGGCCATCGACCAGGCCCGGGCCGCCGGCGCCGTGGCCATGTTTGGCGAAAAGTACGGCGAGGTGGTGCGGGTGGTGGATATTCCCGGGGTCTCGATGGAACTCTGCGGCGGCACCCACGTGGCCAGCACGGCCGAGATCGGGCTGTTCAAAATCGTCAGCGAATCGGGGGTGGCCGCCGGCATCCGCCGCATCGAAGCGGTGGCCGGAGCGGCGGTGCTCGGCTACCTCAATGAGCGGGAGGCCGTGGTCAAAACCTTGGGGGACCGCTTCAAGGCCCAACCGGGCGAGATCGTCGAACGGGTGTTGGCCCTGCAGGATGAACTCAAGGCCACCGGCAAGGCCCTGGCCGCCGCCCAGGCCGAATTGGCGGGCGCCAAAGCGGCGGCCCTGGTCAGCCAGGCCGAAAGCAGCGGCGCCTTCCAACTGCTGGTGGCCCGCCTCAACGGCATCGAAGGCGGCGACCTGCAGACAGCGGCCCAGCAACTGCAGGAGCAGCTGGGCGCCAACGCCGCCGTGGTGCTGGGGGGCCTGGCCGATCCGGCCGATGGGGCCAAGGTGGTGCTGGCGGCGGCCTTCGGTGCGGAGGTGGTCGCCGCCGGCTCCAAGGCGGGGACCTTCATCGCCGGCGTGGCCAAGGCCTGCGGCGGCGGCGGCGGCGGTCGCCCCAACCTGGCCCAGGCCGGTGGCAAAGATGGGGCGGCCCTGGATGGGGCCCTGCAGCAGGCCCGCAGCGACCTGAAGGCGGCCCTTGGGGCCTGAAGGGCCCCTTAGGACCTGAAGCGGGGCTCTCGCCTTCAGCCCCCCAGCTCCTGGGCCAAGGCGCCGAGCAGGCGCCGGTTGCCGCGGCGATCCAGCACCGCCAGCCGCAGCCAGCTTTCACCCAGCCCCGCAAACGAGCGACAATCCCGCACCAGAATCCGGTGGCGCTGCTCCAGGGCCAGGCGCAGGCCGTTTAGGCAGCAGGGCTGGCCAGCCCGCTCACCGCGCACCAGCAGAAAATTTGCCGCCGATGCCATCGGCACCAGGCCCGGCAGTTGGGCCAACTCGGCGGCCAGCCAGGGGCCTTCCCGCGCCAGCCAGCGCTGCACGCGCTGGTCCCAGGCGCGATCAGCCATCAGGGCCACCCCCGCCGCCGTCGCCAGGCCGTTGACGGGCCAGGGGTCGCGCCAGGCGGCCCAGCGGGCCAGGCGCGTGGGGTCCGCCAGGGCGTAGCCGAGCCGCAACCCCGGAATCGCCGCCAGTTTGGTGAGGCTGCGGATCACCACCAGGCCGGGGCAGCGGCCCACCCAGGGCAGCAGCGATTCGGCCTCGCCGCCGGGCACCAGGGGCAAAAAGGCCTCATCCACAATCACCAGGGCGAAACGCTCCAGTAGGGGCTCCAGGGACTCCCGGCTCCAGAGCTGGCCGGTGGGGTTGTGGGGATTGGTGATCCAAATGGCGGCGGCGGCCAGGTCGGCCCCGGTGGGCGCTGGAAAGGGCTGGGGGAAGGGCCCCGACCAGCGCAGCGGCAGGGCCAGGGGCCGCCAGGCTCCCTGCCAGCAGGCCAAAGCCCGCTGGTAATCGGCGAAACCCGGCAGCGGCAGCAGGCTGACGCCGGCCCGGGCCGCATCGCGGCCGGCCCAGGTGAACAGTTCGGCGGCGCCATTGCCGGGCAGCACCATCGCCGCCTCCAAACCGTGGCGCTGGGCGATCGCCTGGCGCAGCTCCTGCTGATCCCGATCGGGATAATCCCTGATCGCTGAACCCGCCAGCGTGCGCCGCAGGCTGCGGCGCACGCTGGCGGGCGGACCGAAGGGCACCAGGGAGGCACTGGCTTCTAATAACTGATCGGGCCGGCACCCGAGGCGCCGGGCCACGGCCAGCCGGTTGCCCCCGTGGGGGGCCATTCGCTGGTTCACGCCCCCTGGCCTCGCAAGATCTGTGATTCAATCAGGATCAAGGCTGGGGCGCAGCGCAGCGCCAAGCCAACCTCATCTAAAACAGGTGGATGGGCACCATGAATTCCCCTGTTCAAGCGCTGATTGCGGCGATCGGGCAGGTGTTGCTGGGCAAGGAGCACCAGGTGAAACTGGCCCTGGCCTGTTTGCTGGCCCGGGGCCATCTGCTTTTGGAGGATCTGCCCGGCACCGGCAAAACCAGCCTGGCGGAAGCCCTGTCCCGGGGTTTTGGCCTGGACTTTCGCCGGGTGAGCTTCACCAGTGATTTGCTGCCGGCGGATCTGACCGGGCTGAATGTGTTTGACAGCCAGCGCAGCCGTTTCGACTTTCACCCCGGTCCCCTGTTCAGCCAGGTGCTGCTGGCCGATGAAATCAACCGGGCCAGCCCCCGCACCCAAAGCGCCCTGTTGGAGGCGATGGCCAACGGACGGGTGAGCGTCGATGGCATCAGCCACCCGTTGCCCGAGCCCTTCCTGGTGATCGCCACCCAGAACGGCCTCGACCAGGGCGGCACCGCACCCCTGCCCGAATCCCAGCTGGATCGCTTCTTGATGCGCTTGCACCTGGGCTTTCCGACTCGGGAAGCGGAACGGGACCTGTTGCAGGGGCAGGCGCTGCAGGCTGCCCAGTTGGCCAGCGAGCTAACGGCGGCCCACCTGCAGGCGCTGCAACAGCAGGTCCAGACCATCCATACCAGCCCAGCCCTGCTCGATTATGTGCTCGATCTGCTGGCCCGCAGCAGGGACAGCGGCCGGCCAGGCCTGCCCCTCTCGCCACGGGCCGGGCTGGCCCTGCTGGCGGCGGCACGGGCCTGGAGCCTGATCGCCGGACGGGACCATGTGCTGCCGGAGGATGTGCAGGCGGTGTTGACCCCCGTCTGCGAACACCGCCTCGACGGCGGCCAGATCCGGGGCGAAGCAACCCTGAGCAGCCGGCTGCTGGGCGCAGCGGGCGGCCTGCGCTGACGCCAATGGAATCGGCAGCGCCACCCCAGCAAAACCTGCGCCGACGGCTGGAAGAACAACTCTCCCGCTGGCTGCCGGCGGCGCAGCAGGGGGAGGTGCTGAAGCTGGGCCTGCGCAACCTTTACATCGTGCCCACCGGTTTCGGCTGGCTCTGGCTGGGGGGGGGGCTGCTCCTGCACCTGGTGGGCATCCAGACCCAGAGCAACGGACCGCTGCTGCTCAGCTTTGTGATGTTTGCCCTGCAGCTATTGAGCCTGCATCTGACCCATGGCCAGCTGGAGGGCCTGGAAGTGCGGTGCGCCCAACCGGAGCCGGCCTTCGCGGGGGAATCCGCCACCTATCCGCTGATCGTGCGGCTCAAATCCGCCTGTGAGGGCCTGGAATGGCGCCTGGGGGCCGGTGCCTTCCATGGCGTGGGTAGCCTCGGCCTGGGAGAGCACCAGCTGGCAGTGGCCTGGACCCCCCACCAGCGCGGCTGGCAGCGGCCCGGCAAACTGAGTTTGCAGACCACCGCCCCCCTGGGACTGTTCGTGTGCTGGAGTCGCTGGCTGCTGCCGACCGAACAGCTTATTTATCCCGCCCGGAATCCGGGCCCGGTGCGCCAGGTGCCGATGGCCGATTGGCACGAAAAGACGGCGGCAGCAGGCTCCCTGGCGGGGGAAGGCGCTGAGGAATGGCTGGACCTGCGCCCCCACCGCCGCGGCGACAGCAGCAGCCGCCTGGCCTGGAAGCTGCTGGCCCAGGGGCGGGGCGCCCAGACCAAACGGTTTCAAGACCCGAGCTTGGAACCCTCCCTGTTGGCACCGGACCCGGCCGTGCCCCGGGAGCAGGCCCTGGAGCATCTCTGTGATCGCCTCTGCCAACTGCACCGTCAGGGCCAGAGCTATGGCTTGGCCCTGACGGGCCTGCAGATCACCCCGGATCGGGGCAGCAGCCACCGCGATCGTTGCCTGGAGGCCCTGGCGCTGTGCCGCCCCTGAAAGCCGTGCCCCTGAAAGTGGCGGGCGGCGGCTGGTTGCCCTGGCTGGCCGTGGGCCTGTTGACCGCCGCGGCCTGGGGCGTGGCCCCCTTCAGCCTGCTGGGCGGCCTGAGCCTCAGCCTGCTGGTGCTGACGGCACTGAAACTGCGGGAGGCAAAACAACGCCGTGAGCACCGGCTGGTCTGCCTGCTGCAACTGGTGACCGCCGGCCTGCTCGGGGCCCAACGAGGGGACCTGGGGTCGAGCCTGCTGCAGGGGCTGGCCGTTGTGGTGGCCCTGGCGGGCCTGCTGCAACTGGAACTGGGGGGGGTCAGCAACCTGGCCAGCCTGCTGCGCCGCAGTGGCCAACTGGTACTAGCCGCCCTGCCGATGGCCTTGGCATTGTTTCTGTTGTTCCCCCGGCTGGGACCCTTCGCCAACCTGGGCGGTTTGGGTAAGTTTGGCGCCGCCGCCACCACGGGACTCAGCACCACCCTGGAGCCGGGGACCATCGCCAGCTTGACCCAGGACCGCAGCCCCGCCGCCCGGGTGGCCTTCCCCGGTGGCGGCCCGCCACCGGCCTCGCAACGGCTCTGGCGGGTGCTAGTCCACGGCCAGTTCGATGGCCAGAGCTGGCGCAGCCTCAACGCCGCCTCAACCGAGACCGGCAACGCCGGAGCCGGCAATGCCGGGCCCATCGCCATTGGTGAACGCGACCCCGAAGCCATCTTCGGCGGCAGCGACGCCGACCCCAACCTTGGCGGCCGCCAACCCCCAGGGGCAAAACAGGTGTGGCTGAGTGAGGCCAACGGCTTTGCCGAAGTGCCCTGGAGCGGCGAGGGACTGCCGCTGGACCGCCACCTCAAACGGGATGGCCAGGGTCAGTTGCGCCATGACGGAGCCGTGGGGGTGCGCAAGCTCTACAGCCTCGCCGCCGAGCCCGCTACGCCGGCCTGGCGGCGACAGGCCCCCACAGCCCAAGACCTGCAGATGACCGCCGGCACAAACCCCCGGCTGGAAATCCTGGCGGCCGGCTGGCGCCACCAGGCCCCCGGCGGCGTTAATGCTGCCGATGCTGCCGCCGGCAGCCGCAATGCCGGCGGCGCCAAGGCGGTGGCCCTCGCCGAGGCCTGGTTCCGCCAACAGGGTTTCCGCTACAGCCTCAACAACCCCCTGTTACCCAAAACCGCCCCCCTCGATGCGCTGTTGTTTGAGCGGCGGCAGGGTTTTTGCGGCCATTACGCCAGCGCCCTCTCCGCCCTGATGCGGGCGGCGGGGGTGCCGGCGCGGGTGGTTAGCGGCTATCGCGGCGGCACCTGGGTGGTGCCCCTCGGGGGATCGGCCTTCCTTGACCTGCGCCAGAGCGATGCCCATGCCTGGAGCGAGGTGTGGATCGAAGGGGAGGGATGGCGCACAGTGGATCCGACCCTCTGGGTGCTGGGGGGAGCGACCCTGGGGGACCCGTCGTCCCCCGCCGTTCGGACCGCCGCCGCCGCCGCCAACCAGGCGGGGCCCCTGGACTGGATCGCCCGCCAGTGGTGGGGCCTGGATCTGGCCTGGGGGGAATGGTGGTTGGGCTTCGACCAACGCAGCCAGGAACTGCTGTTGCAACGCCTGCTAGGGCCCTACCGGGACTGGGCGGGGGCCCTGCTGGTTATGGCTGTGGCCCTCACCCTGGCGCTGGGGTTGGCGGTCTACGGCTGGCTGCGGCGCCGGGGCGAAGGGGACCAGCTGCAGCAGGAGCTGAACCAACTGCTGCGCCACTGCGCCCGCAACGGCCTGGTGCCCCAGCCGGGCGAAAGCCTTAGCCAGTTCGGCGGACGCCTGCGGCAAACCCGGCCCCTGCTGGGTCCCGAGCTGGAGGATTTTGTCGGCCTGCTGCAACAGTTGCGCTACGGCCGGCCTGGGGACTGCCAGCGGCAGGTGATGGCCCGCCTGAGGCGCTGCGGCCAAAGCCTGCGGCGGCAACTGCGCCGGTCGCGGTCCTGATCCAAGGCCTGGCCAGAGTCAGGTCCCTACCAAGGGGCTCCCATCAACTCAATCCCCGCCCAAAAGTAAGGATGCTGAAGACCGCTGGCGATGCGCCGTTGTTGGGCTGTGGTCAGGGCTGAGAGCAGCACGTCACCATCGCTGCCGATCACCTGGTCACCTACCAGCTTGAGGCGGCCCGTGGCCATGGCCTTGCGGGTGAGTTGCAGAGCCTCCGCCTTGGGAATTCCCTGGTCAAGATAGCGATAGAACTGAACAAACAGCGCCGAGGTGGCCACGTCGTCGACGTACCACAGACTGCCGATGGCGCTGCGGGATACAGCCTGGAGCGCCAGCCCGGCAAAACCAAGTTCGCTATCTGCATCCCCCAAAGCCGTGCGACAGGCGCTGAGCGTGAAAAGATCCAACTGGGCATTGCCTCGCCGCTGCCGCAGCTTGGAAAACTCCCGAAGGGACATCGGCCCGACACCTGAGTACAACCTGGCCTTATCTGGTCCACCAGGAAGAAACTCAGCATGGGTGGCTAAATGAATGCGATTCAAAAGTGGATCCGTCGCGTTATCCAACAACAGCTTGGGCGTAAACGTCATATTTAGAAAAGGCACGGTCCCAGCCATCTGGCTGACCCGTTGCAACTCCTGAGGCACCAACGGCAGTGGGTTGAGCCCCTGGAATTCAGAAGCGCCGGCCGCAAACAATCGGGGCTTGTTTCTGTCCTGCGGCAACGCCAGCTTCATCAAGCCAATGCTTGGAGTCAGGCTGAAGGCAAAACGATCACCAAAGTACATCTGGCCGTCATGGAGAGCTGCAAACGGTATGGCCTGCAGGCCTGAGTCGACAGAGATCAAAAGCGTAGTGATTCGCAGCCGACGCAACTGCTCAGCCACTGGCTGGAACAGGATCGTATCCAGTTGGCGCGATGGGGAATTTGGATCATTGACCGAAAGCAACCCTTGAGTAGCCAACTGCTCATAAAGGTTGCGAAGGATCTGCTTGAAACGATTGCGGGAGACCTCAGTGCGAAAGCCCTGCACATCACCTTCTGCGGGAATCAAGGTGATGTCGATGAAGGAATCAGCATTGGCGTTGACGGTCCTGCCCTTGGCATCGCTGAAGCCAATCCGCAGAATCGCGGTGTTGTACAGCGCTGCATCAAACGTCGCCACCCCATTGGGGACCCCGGTCAACTTCCCACCTGGGGAGATCGCCCTGGGGGGTTCGACGGCCAACGCCAAAGAATTCTGGAACGCCAAAATCGACGCCAGCAGAGAGAACAACAGCCCTGGCCGCACCCGAGCCGTATTCATCGCACAGCCCCGCTCACCCGACGCCGAACTGCCCCATTCACCTCTCGCAAGATGGCCTGCAGATCCGACAGGGTGGGTGGTGCAACGACGCCATCGGTTTCCAGGCCAAGCTTGAAGGCTGTTGCTTGTATTGCAATTTGCTCAGACGCGGCGAATGTAGCGCTGACCTGTTGGAGGCTAAGTTGCTGGAATGGGGCATCCAATACCCCTGTCGTTCCCAACGGCGGGATACTGGGAAAGAGGAAATTTGGATAAAGAAACGAAGCATGAGTGAGAGTAATAGAAAGCGGATTAAATCTGAAGTCTTCCGGTAAAATTACCAGTTTGGAATCGGGCTGGGTGTAGTCAATGCCTGGGGCCACCGGCAAGCGTTCAATCGGTTCGATGAACGGCAAGGCGGTAATGTTCGCCGTGAGGTTGGTGGGAAATGAGGCAATGCTGTAGTTGCCCGCATCGGCTCCGCTAAGAGCCAAAGACGTAACGGCAACCGGTTTGCCTCGACCCACATTGGGATCAGCAAACTGGCCGCTGCCAATGCCTAGTGAAACAATATCTGTGCCATATAAACCGATGAAGAAAGCTGATGCAGTGTTCAAAGTTGCCTGGATGTTGCCGTCAAATATCTTGTCGCTGGCGATTAGGCCGCTTACCGAAAGGGTCGCCTTTGAAATATTTGCTTTTAAACCGCCCTGTTGCAGCAGGTTGTAGTTACCGGCATCGGCACCGCCGATCGTCACACCGGTGACGGTCACGACCTTATCAGTACCCACGTTCTTATCGCTAAACGCACCCGCAGCGATGCCGCCCACTGACACCGCATCACCGCTGAACTGACTCACCACCGCACGACCAGTCAGGGGCGCAGTGGTCGTGCCGTCATACACCTTGTTGTTGGCGATTAGGCCGCTCACCGACAGAGTCGCCTTTAAAATATCTGCCATTAAACTGCCCTCTTGCAGCAGGTTGTAGTTACCGGCATCAGCGCCGCTGATCGTCACACCGGTGACCTTCACGGCCTTATCAATGCCCACGTTTTTATCGCTGAACATGCCCGCTGCCGTGCCACCCAGCGTCACCGCATCACCGCTGATCGGACTGACCACTGCGCTGCCGCTCAGCGGCGCAGCTGTCGTGGCGTCGTACACCTTGTTGTTGGCGATTAGGCCGCTCACAGAAAGGTTCTTTGGGGTGATCGTGCCGTAGGCAGTGGCGAGGGTCACGGCGTAGTTGTTGCCGCTGTTTCCGTCACTCAGCGTGTAGTCACTGACACTCAACGTGCTCTGATTTGTTCCCAGCACGTTCTTGCTGTCAAACACCTGGCTCAGGCCGTTCAGTATGTCGCCGCTGAACACCTGACCTGATGTCACAGTCGGCGTACCGCTGGAGCTGGTGCTGCCGTTGTATAGACGGCTATCGGTTGCCGCGGTGATCGTCAGCGCTGCTTTGCTGATCGTGTAGTTCGGCGTTGAGGTAAAACCCGAGAACGAGTAGTTGCCCGCATCTGCGCCGCTCAGGCTTGGCGAGGCGCTTTGGCTATAGCTGCCAACGACGTAGTTACCGCTTGTGCTCAGCTCCGAGGTATTGACCGACCCACTCGAACCGACCAGATCGGTGCTGGCGCCATTGCCGACGATGTTGCCAAAGCTCACCACACCGGGCGTAAGGGCAGAGCCATAGATCGAGCTGCCCGA
>CAMDWF010000057.1 GCA_945878795.1 Synechococcus sp. UW140 | reverse complement strand
GCATTTAACCGCTTCTGCTCGGCAGACCTGCCCGCCGCCACCGCCTTCCGCAACGGCACCAACGGCTACGCCGGTCGCATCTTCCTCTCCGGCGAGGAATCCGGAGCTGAAGGCCGTGCTTTTGCCCACGTACTCGACGGCACTGATGCAGGCAAGGTGTATGAGGTGGCAAGCCTCGGCAACCTCTCGTTCGAGAACGTTGTTGCCAACCCCTTTGCCCAGGACAAAACCGTCGTGGCCAGCCTCGATGACACGATCACCAACGGCCAGGTTTACCTCTACGTCGGCAACAAATCCACCACCGGCAACGCGATCCAGCAGGCCGGCCTAGCCGGTGGCATCACCTACGGCGTCCGCGTCAACTCCACTGGCACCACCAACACCGAGACAGGCAACCTGGCCAGCCCCAATGAAACGGGCCTGGGCCTGAATGGCAGCGGTGTCGGCACCTTTGAACTCGTCAATCTGGGTGATGTCAAGGCCAAGACCGGCACCACACTGAACAGCGAGAGCATTGCGGCCGGTGTGACCAACTGGCTGCGGCCCGAGGATGGCGCCTGGAGCAAGGACGGTAAGACCTTCTATTTCGTCACCACCGCCACGGCCACCAGTGCCAGCCGCCTCTGGGCTCTGGAGTTCAGCAACCCCGCCACCCCCGAGGCCGGCGGCACGGTGAAGATGCTGCTCAACGGCAGCGAAGGCCAGGTCATGCTCGACAACATGACCGTGGCCGATGACGGCTCGATCCTGCTGCAGGAAGATCCCGGCGGCAACGCCCGCCTGGCCAAGATCTGGCGCTACAACCCCAGCACAGACACGCTGGTGGAGCTGGCGCAGCACAATCCGCTCCTGTTCGGCGGCACCAGTGCCACCAACCCCAACTTCATCACCAATGATGAGGAATCATCGGGCATCGTTGATATCAGCAGCTACCTGACAGGCGTCAGCGGCTACGACACCAGCAAGTACAGCTATTTCCTGATCGCTGATCAGATCCACAAGGCTGTTACATCTCCCACCAGCCAGGTGGAGATCGGTGAGCTCAGTGTGATGGCCACCGCCAAGGCCGGTGTAACCGGCACCGCCAGCTGGCTGGACGCGATCAGCGTGACCAGCCCCGAGCTGCTCGACAACAGCCTCACGTTGGTGAGTGGTGTCTACAACGCCTCAAGCGCCGATCGCCTGGCCGCCGCCGGCATCCAGCTGGCCAACAAGGTGGAGCTATTCAACCTGCCTTCGGTGGGCGGCACGCTCAGCTATGACAAACCCGAGGGCCTCACCCTGCGGGACGACGGCGCCGTTGTTATCAACTACGACAACGATTTCGGCGGCGAGGGCGCCAGTGGCAATGCTTTCACCGTGGTGACCTTCAATGATCCGGCTGTTGATACTGAAGACAATGCCAATGGCGGCTATACGCCTGCCAGCAACCACGACGTTTATGGCCTGGTGATGCCGGATGGCTTGGCCACGTTCTCTTTCAATGGCGAAAATTTTATTTTGGCGGCTGGTGAGGGTGACGATCGCAATGATTTTCTCGATCCCGATGAAACCGCTCGGGTCTCTGCCCTGCTCACGGCGGCAGGCAGTGCCACCACTGCCCAGAAGGCAGGACTTCTGGCCACCAACGCCCAACGGCTGAGCATCTTCACGAATACCGGCGATCTTGATCGCGACGGCATCGTCGATCAGGCCTACACGCCGGGTTCACGCTCCCTGCGGATCTACGACTCCAAGGGCAATGCCGTGTTTGATTCCGGTGTGGCTCTGGAAAACCTTGCGAATGCCCTAGGCATCTATCCCGTCAACGACCGTGAGGATGCCAAGGGTGTCGAACCCGAGATGGTGGAGGTCTTCAGCACCAATGGCCGCACCTATGCCTTCGTGGCCCTGGAGCGCACCACCACGAGCATGGCGGCGATCTTCGATGTGACCAATCCCTATGCCCCGGTGGCAGTTGATCCCATTCGGTTTCCCGGTGCCCAGCGGATTGAGGGGATCACCTTCCTCACCAGTGCCACCAATGCCGCCCGCAGCGTGATCGCCTCCAGCGAAGGCAACGATGTTGTTTCGCTGGTTGATTTCCCGATCCCCTATCGCCTGCAGCTTCTGCATCTCTCCGATGGTGAAGCCGGCCTGCTGGCCTCCCAGACGGCCCCTAACCTCGCGGCGCTCGTCGATGGCTATGACAACACCTATGCCAACACGCTGATTCTCGCTGGCGGCGACAATTTCATCCCCAGCCCCTTCCTCAATGGCGGCACCGACATCAGCGTGCGCGATGAGCTCAACGCGGTGACCGGTTCCACCATCAGCATGGCCGCCAGCACCAACCATCCGATCGGTGCTGTGGATGTTGCCATCCACAACCTGATCGGCGTGGAGGCTTCCACGATTGGCAATCACGAATTTGACTTGGGTTCACGGGTGTTCCGCGATTCCTTCACGCCAGCCTCCGGTTGGGTGGGTGCCCAATTCCCCTACCTGTCGGCCAACCTCGATTTCAGCGCCGATGCGGATCTGAATCCACGCTTCACCAACACCCCCACCGCAGCTGGTCTGGAGGAGGCCAGCTCCCAGAAGGGCCGCATCGTGCCTTCGGCGGTGGTCACCAAGAACGGCGAGAAGATCGGCCTGGTGGGTGCCACTACCCAGGTGCTGGAGCAGATCAGCTCCACCGGCGGCGTGGAGGTCAAGGGCTTCACTGGCGACGGCTCAGAGCGCGACGACATGGTGCTGCTGGCCAGCCAGCTGCAACCGGTGATCGATGACCTGATCAATCAGGGCGTGAACAAGGTGATCCTGATGGCCCACCTGCAGCAGATCGCCAATGAGAAAGCGCTTGCGCCGCTGCTCCGTGGCGTGGACATCATCCTCTCGGCCGGCTCCAACACCCGCCTGGGCGACAGCAACGATCAGGCCGTGGCCTTCCCGGGCCATGCCGCCAACTTTGCTGACACCTATCCACTAGTGACCCAAGGGGCCGATGGAGCACCCACCCTGATCGTCAACACCGACAACGAATACACCTATATCGGCCGCCTGGTGGTGGATTTCGATGCCCAGGGACGCATCATCCCGGGCAGCGTCGATCCCCTGGTGAGCGGTGCCATTGCCGCCACCGCCGCCAATGTGGCCAAGGCCTGGAACGTAGCCGAAAACCAGCTGGCCACCACGGCCTTCGCCGAGGGCACCAAGGCCGAGAACGTGCAGGATCTCACCGATGCCGTGCAGGCCGTGATCGCCAGCAAAGATGGCCAGGTGTGGGGCTTCTCGAATGTGTATCTCGAAGGCGAGCGGGCCTTCGTGCGCTCCGAGGAAACCAACCTGGGCGATCTCACGGCAGATGCCAATCTCGACTACGCCAGGAAAATCGACCCCACGGTGGTGCTGTCTTTGAAGAATGGCGGCGGTGTTCGTTCACAGATCGGGGGTATTGATGTGGTGAGTGGCGCCAAGCTGCCCACGTTCGCCAATCCTGCCGCCAATAAGCCTGCGGGCGGTGTTTCCACTCTCGACATTGAAAACTCGCTGCGTTTCAACAACAGTCTCTCCCTGGTCACCGTGAGCGCCAGCAAGCTCAAGGAGTTGCTCGAACACGGCATTGCCCTGTATCCGAATCAGGGACGCTTCCCCCAAGTGAGCGGCGTGGCCTTCAGCTTCGATCTCACCAAGCCCGCCGGCAGCCGCATTATGAACCTCACGATTGAGGACAGCCAGGGCAAGGATCTTGATGTGGTGGTGCGTGGTGGAGCCTTGGTGGGAAATCCAGCCCGCACGTTCCGGATGGTTACTTTGAACTTCCTAGCTGCCGGTGGGGACAGTTACCCATTCCCCACGGATTCGGTTCAGAACGTTGCAGGGCCATCCAATCGGGTTGACCTGTTCAATCCCACAGCACCCTTCACCGGAGCCGCCACCTTCAGTGGCGATGGCACTGAACAGGATGCCCTGGCCGAATACCTTAAGTCCAGGCATGCAACGCCTCTGGCTGCCTATAGCCAGGCGGATGCTCCCTTGGCAGGAGATCAACGACTTCAGAATCTCGCCTCCCGCAGCGATACCGTTCTCGATCGTCAGGGTGCCTTCGTCACCGGTGCGGGAGCGGCTGGTCAGTCCCAGGTCAAGTTGATGGATGCATCAGGCAGCGCGCTGAGACAGTTCCGAGCTTTCGAAACTTTCAATGGCCCCGTTTCCGTGGCCTATGGCTATCTCAACAACGACGGCATCAAGGACATCGTGGTGGCTGCGGGTCCCGGCGGTGGTCCCCACGTGAAGGTGTTCGATGGCCTCAGTGGCAACGAAATCGCCAGTTTCTATGCCTACGACTCCAACTTCAGGGGTGGCGTGAACGTGGCCGTCGGTGATCTCAATGGAGATGGCACTAATGAACTGATCACCGGCGCCGGTGCCGGCGGTGGCCCCCATGTCAGGGCCTTTGCGCTGAACTTCAGTGGCGGCCGGGCCACACCGCAGGAGGTCGCCAGCTTCTTTGCCTACAACCCCAACTTCCGCGGCGGGGTGAGCGTGGCCGCCGGTGATGTGAATGGCGATGGCGCCTTCGACATCATCACCGGTGCCGGCGCTGGCGGTGGCCCCCACGTGAGGGCGTTCGGTTTCGGCGCCCCGGCGCCGGCCCTTGGCGAGCTCCGGGAACTGGCCAGTTTCTTTGCCTACGACGCCAACTTCCGCGGCGGCGTGAGTGTGGCCAGCGGCAACATCGATGGCCTTGGCGCTGATGAGATCATTACCGGCGCCGGAGCCGGTGGCGGCCCCCATGTCAAGGCCTTCAGCCGGGCCACCGATGGCACCGTAAGCACTGTGAGCAGCTTCTTTGCTTACGACCCGTTATTCCGCGGTGGCGTCGAAGTGGGCAGCATGATGTCCCCAACAGCCCCTGGGGTCAGCACGGTGCTCACTGGCGCCGGCCCTGGAGGCGGCCCCCATGTGCGCGGCTTCGATCTCTCCAATCCCCTCGGGCAGCCCAGCCAGGTGCTTAGCCTCAACGCCGAATTACCAACCTACCGAGGTGGAGTGGCGGTGAGCTGAGCGGCTCACCGGTCGCTGGAGACCATGCCAGAGAATCATGCAGGTCTGCCTCGTCATGTCCCCTCTGGCGTGCTTGGGGGATAGCGACGGTCACAACATCGGCGACCGATGGTTGCATCGGCGGATCGAGGGCTTCACGGTAAGGGGGTGAGGACCTGGCCATCCTTTAATCCTCTGCTGGGATCCCTCGCCGCTCCAAAGTGCCCCCAACCACGCCAGGCTCTGGCCCCATGGCCCCCCCACCCCGGCTGGCTTCGCCCGCCATCGAGCCCCGTTGGCCGGCCCTGCTGGCGGTGCTGGTCATGGGGGCCCTGCTGATGGCCCTACCAAACCGCTTTCGTCTCGTGCCGGTGGGGCTTGATGCGGCCTTTATGGTGGTTGGCATGCTGCCCATACTGGCAGTGGCCCTTACGGGCGGGGAGCGGCGCTGGTTGACCTGGGAAAGGAAACTGGTTTCGGCCTTTCTGATCGCCTCGATGGCGATGGAGAGTGCCAACCTCTTCAAGTTGGTTAAGACCCTTTTGTTCGGCGGCGATCAATTGGGCGCCCGGGAACTACTGGCCTCCGGTCTGGCCCTTTGGGTCAGTAATGTCATCCTCTTTGCCCTCGCCTACTGGCATGGCGACCAGGGCGGACCCGAGTCAAGGCGCCAAGACCATGCCCCGCAGGCCGACTGGCATTTTCCCCAGCAGGACCTGCCCGAGGCGGGAGGCGACTCCTGGCGGCCTGGCTTTCTTGACTATCTCTTTTTGGCCTATTGCAATGCCACGGCCTTCAGCCCCACCGGCGCCGTACCGCTCAGGGGCCGCGCCATGGTGCTGATGATGGCCGAGAGCGCCGTTTCGTTGATCACCCTGGCGGTGATCGCCGCCCGCGCCATTAATATCCTCGACAGCTAAAATCTCAATAGCCAAAGCCATTCTATTCCGTCACAATTCAGCCTCTATCGGATAGGGCCCGGCCCCGGATTTCGATCACCAGACAATCAAGGTGCCCATGTTGGGGGCAAAGGCACAGACCACTGGTGGCGATTAAGAGCATGCAGCATCAGGAAAGCAAGGGTTGGATATGCCAGTTTCCATTATTGATGCTGGCCATCCCCTGGCAAGAGATACCTACCATTTCTTATAGGGAAGAAATTTACCATTCATCGTCACAACGACACGGTCCCCAGCCTCTGCAACTTCTTTCTCCACCTTGAGTGTGAAATCAATCGCCGACATGATGCCATCACCAAATTTTTCCTGGATAACATCTTTCAAGGGCAATCCGTACACCTGCAGAATTTCGTAGAAGCGATACAGCAGCGGGTCAGTCGGAATCAATGGATCAAGGGCCCCCTTCATCGGGTAAGCCGTCAGGATCTGCGCCACTTCGGGCTCCAGCCCCAGGGCCTCGATCAACACCTCAGCCTCCTGCTCTGAGGCGGTGGCTTGGCCGTGCAGCAGGCTGGCCACCCAGACTTCATCCCGGCCGAGGCGTTCGCCCAGCTCCGCAAAGCTCAATCCCTGGCGGCGTTTGGCCGCGATCAAGGCGGCACTGATGGGGGATAGGGTCATGGAGAGCAGGGAATAGGCGCGGACCCTAGGGGCGTCGCTTCAGGGTAAACGGTGATTTCAGATACATAATTACTGGCGCCCCAGATCCTTTCGCCTGCCCCAGCGGCCATGAAGATCCTGCTGGCTCCCGATTCCTTCAAGGGTTCCCTCAGCGCTGTCCAGGTCTGCAAGGCCCTGCGGGTTGGGGTGGAGCGGGTCCTGCCTGACGCCAACTGTGTGGCCTTGCCCCTGGCCGACGGCGGCGAGGGCACCACCGCAGCCCTGGTGGCCGCCAGCGGCGGCCGCCTGCTGCGCCGCTGGGTGACCGGTCCGCTGCCAGGGTCCCCCCCGGTCCAGGCCTGCTTTGGGCTGCTTGATGGCGGCCGCACCGCCGTCATCGAAATGGCGGCGGCCTCGGGGTTACCCCTTTTGCGTCCAGACCAGCGCGATCCCCGCCACACCAGCACCTACGGCACAGGCGAACTGGTGGCCGCCGCCCTGGCCAGCGGGGCCCGCCATCTCATCATTGGCATCGGTGGGTCGGCCAGCCACGACCTGGGCACCGGATTGGCCCAGGCCCTGGGGGTTCGCTTTCGGCGCGCCGATGGCTCCTGGATCGAGGCGGTGATGACTGGCGCAACCCTGGCTGAAGTGGCGGGCGTGGATCTGGGGGGCCTGCTGCCGGCCCTGGCCGGCTGCTCCATAGCCCTGGCCGCTGATGTGGACAACCCGCTGCTGGGGCCCAGCGGAGCGGCCACCGTTTATGGACCCCAAAAAGGGGCCACGGCCGCCATCGTCGCCGAGCTGGAGGCGGCAACGGCGACCGCGATCGGGCCGATCGAGGCTGCCTGCGGCCGCAGCCTCCGGGATCTCCCCGGGGCCGGCGCAGCCGGTGGGCTAGGCGCCGCCCTGATCGGCTTGCTGGGGGCCACCCCGGGCAGCGGCATCGACCTGGTGCTGGAGGCCTGCGACTTCGAAACCCACCTGGCGGGCGCGTCCCTGGTGCTGAGCGGTGAGGGGCGCCTGGATGGCCAGACCCTGCGTGGCAAGACCATCGCCGCCCTGGCCCGCCGCTGCCGAAAGGCGGGCGTGCCCCTGGTGGTGATTGCCGGCGCCCTGGGGGAGGGCACAGAGGCCCTCTATGCCCTTGGTGTGACCAGCATGGTCTCCCTGGTGCCGGGCCCCATGACCCTGGAGGCGGCAATGGCAGCAAGTCCGGCCCTGCTAACCGATGCTGCGGAGCGGGTGGTGCGTCTGTTTCTGGCAACGGACCCCCGGAAGTCTTAAGGGTTCAAGGGCACCTGCCATCGCCCATGGGTTCTGATTTAGATCCAACGGCGATGGCGAAAGTACAAGACCATGCTGATGGCAATCAGGGCCATGACCGCCAAGGTGATGAAATAGGCCGGCTTCCAGGCCAGCTCTGGCATGTATTGGAAATTCATGCCATAGACCCCGGCAATAAATGTAATCGGCATGAAGATAGTCGAGAAAATTGTCAAAACCTTCATGACTTCGTTCATGCGGTTGCTGATACTTGAAAGATAGGTGTCATGCATGCTGGCCAGGGTATCCCTTGCGGTTTCGACAATATCGATCACCTGGATACAATGGTCATATAGATCTCGCCAAAATACTTTCGTTTCCCTGTTTAACAATGCTGATTCTTCCTTTGACACCGCACTCAGTACTTCCCGCAAGGGCCAGACGGCTCGCCGCAGACTGAGTAGATCCCGTTTGAAGCGATGCAAAACCTGAATGTCATCTTGACGGGGGTTTGCCAGGAGGTGTTCATCAAGGATTTCTACCTTGTCGCCGATGTTCTCGACAACAAGAAAATAATGGTCGACGACTGCATCAACCAGACAAAACATCAGATAATCAGAGCCCATCCGACGGATGCGGCCAGCATCGGTGCGGATGGCTTGGCGCACCGATGCAAACACATCTCCCTCATCTTCCAAAAAGGAGATCACCCAACTCGGCCCTAGAATCAAGCTGACATGTTCGATGCGCACATTTTCCTTATTGGCATCCATATCCAGCATCTTCAGGGCCAACATCCCGTAGTTTGAAAACCCATCCCACTTGGGCCTCTGGGCTGTATTAACGATGTCTTCAATCGTCATCGCATGTAATGCGAAGTGTTCGCCAAGGGCTTCAATCAATCCGACATCGTGGATGCCGTTGACATTGACCCAGGTAATGCTCGCCCCATCGTGGGCAAGGTCAAGGGAGGGCAGGCACTCCTGCAGGCACACACCCCGTGTTTCCCGACTACTGTTGCCGCTATAAACGATGATGTCGAGAATGGCGTTTTCCAGGCGCTGATCGCCGATGAAGACCGGCGTGCCTGGTTGTTGAAAGCTACTGCTGGCCCGGCTGCGCCGCCGCCGGGGCGGGTTGGCTTTACCGCGGAAGAACCGCACCTGCTGCCGCGATCGGGCCATGTACCAGCGTTGATCATTGATTGGAGGCTAGGACAGTTGACTGCCATGATTTTGTGATTTCAGAACTGCTTGCCCCCTGGTTGCCCCTGCGGCAAAGCCCCGCCGGTGCCGCCCTGTTCGTGCCCTTCTCTGCCGCCTTTCCCTTCAGCCTGCTCAATCTGGCCTACGGCCTTAGCGAGGTGAGTTTGTGGGATTACTGCCTGGATTAGATCGCCATCCTGCCGGGCACCGTATTATTCTGCCCCCTTGGGGCCATGACGGATTGATCGCTGTTTGGGTTGGTCCTTAGGGCCGATCCGCCAGGCGCCAGTCCCGCAGCCCGGCGATCAACACGAACCAAGCCAGCCGCAGCCTGGCCAGGAGGCCTGGCCGGGCGGCCAGTTCCTGGTATTGGGAACGGCCACAATCGGTCTTGATCCAGCGGGCGATGTTGTCGGGCAGGGTTGGCGCAGGCTTTTGCATCAGATGCGCCGCAGGGATTCCGCTTTTTCGCGGAAATTTTGCATCAACAATTGCAGGTAGGTCACCTTGCGCAACTTGATATTGGCCGTCAAGGACATACCTACTTGCAGGGGCAGGGCAATGCCTTTACTGGGTTTGAAACAGACTTTCTGATCGGAGTTTGTGCTGGCCGGGCAGGGCACCAGGCTTTCGGCATCAAGCTTGATGTCTACTGGGAAGCGGTAGAACGTCTTCATCTGGTCCGGTGGCAGGGCATCGGAGCCGATGCGACGCACTGTGCCACGCACAACACCGAAATCGGAGGCAGGGAAGGAATCAATGCTGATATCGGCTGGTTTGTTCATTGAGACAAAACCAATCTCGCGACTGGGTACTTCCACCCGCGCTTCGAGTCGATCAAACGGCACAATCTTCATCACTGGTTCACTGGTCTGGGCGACGAATCCCTTGGCCCTTGACTTGAGTTCAAAGACTACCCCTGATTCAGGTGCCTTGATTTCCTGGTAGCGGATGTTGACGTTGAGTTCAATCAATTTGCTGCGTAAATCAGTCAGCTCGCTCTGTAGCTGCCGGATTCCCTGCATCAGCAGGGCCTGTTGACGAAGCCGATCCATCCGCATCTCTTCAAGCTTGCCTCGCACCTCCTGCACCTTCTGCCGCTGCCCCAGGTACTGAAGTTCAGCGGTGGCTCCCTCCTTGTTCAGGACCTCCAGCCTTGAAAGTATTTCGGTTTCAAGCACCAGGCTTTCGGCCAGAACCCGTTGTTCGGTGCTGTTGGTATCGAGATAACGTAAGAGTTCCTCGCGTTTGAGAAGCTCTTGCTGCTGCTT
>CAMDWF010000056.1 GCA_945878795.1 Synechococcus sp. UW140 | reverse complement strand
TGGTGCCCCTGGCTCCCCTGCACAATGGCCCGGCCCTGCGGGTGATGCGTTGGTTGGCGGAGCATCAGCCCCACCTGGAGCAGTGGGCCTGCTTCGATACCGCCTTCCACGCCACCCTGCCGCCCGAGGCCGCCACCTACGCCATCCCCGCCGACTGGCGCCGCCAGGGGTTGCGGCGTTTCGGCTTCCACGGGCTCAGTCACCAGCACGTCGCTGAGGTGGTCGCTGCCCGCTTCCCCCAGGCCGCACCGGCAAACCCCCTGCGGCTGATCAGCTGCCACTTAGGCGCCGGCTGCTCCCTCTGCGCCATCGCGGCGGGTCGCAGCGTCGACACCACCATGGGCTTCACGCCGCTGGAGGGGCTGGTGATGGCCACCCGCTGCGGCTCTGTCGACCCCGGCTTGCTGCTGCATCAACTGCGCCGGGGCCTGTCGGTGGATCAGCTGGACCAGGCCCTCAATGGACAAAGCGGCTTGCTGGCTCTTTCCCAGCTCAGCGGTAGCATGCAAGAGCTCAGGGCGGCTGCGGCGGCTGGTCACGAGGGAGCCCAGCTGGCCATCGCCGTCTTCCGCCATCGGCTGCTGCGGGAGATTGGGGCCATGGCCGCCAGCCTCGGCGGCGTCGACGTAATCGCCTTCACCGGCGGCATCGGCGAACACGATGCCGCCCTCAGGCAAGAGGTGGTGTCGGCCCTGGGCTGGCTTTCCCCTTTCGAGGTGATGGTGATTGCGGCCGATGAGGAGCAGGTGATCGCCAGGGCATGCCGGGGGAGCGCCGCCGCTGCAGCCGTTTGGCACTGATCCAGACGGCTTCTGATCAGCATATTGCCTGCCCGTTGAGTGCCCGCAGGGTCCCAACACACCATGATCCTGGAGCGAAAATATGAATAAGCCATTATCACAATCTTGAAGCATCTCAGCCCCTTCAAGAACCATGGGCTGGTCCCAGGGTGGCCATGCCGCCAGCTTCACCAGCGCAGGGCAAAGCGAACGACTTATGCCCCTGAGTTGAGACAGCTAGGGGCAGTCGCTATCGCATCGGGGGCAATTCGGTGGCTGGTTGGTGGATGGCTCCAGGTTTACGTCCCAGCCAAGCACTGGCTGCTGGACCCTGAGGACACCCGCCTGCTGTTGCTGGTGCGGCCCTGAGGGTCGGGCGAAGCTGTTGATTGGGGTGCCGCAGGCCAGGCGCGGCACCAGTTCAATCCGCCTGACAGCAGATCACTTCGGCATCAGTACGGTGTCAATCACGTGGATCGTGCCGTTCTTCGCTGCGATATCGGCATTGACGACGGTAGCCCCGTTGATCAACACCTTGCCTCCTACGACCTTGATCGTGACCGACTGGCCGTTCAATGTCTTGGCGCTCGAGAGCTTGATGACATCGGCGGCTTTCACATTTCCGGCCACGACGTGATAGGTAAGAATGTTCGTTAACTTTTGCTTGTTCGCAGGCTCCAGAAGCGACTCGACCGTGCCTGCCGGCAGCTTCGCGAAGGCCTCATCGGTGGGAGCAAAAACGGTGAATGGCCCTTTACCCTTCAGGGTTTCGACGAGGCCGGCAGCCTTGAGCGCAGCCGTGAGCGTCTTGAAGCTGCCCGCAGAAACAGCCGTGTCGACGATGTCCTTGGAGGCCATTGCGGTACCCCCTGCTAAGGCGCTTGTTGAAGCCAACAGGCTTAGAGATAGGGCAGCGACGCCTGCACGCAGCGAGCGATTGAGAGTCAACATTGGGAGAAATGAAGAACTTGGGTTTATTTGATCTGAGTCAGCCTAGGCGCGGCGCTTGGGTGACTGTGGTTCTGCGGAGCACGCTGTCAGCGCACTCAATGCGATGCCTAACTGGGATGAGGTTTACGGTTGAGTTAGGCCAGATTGAGTTCAGCGTGGGCCTGCAACTGCTGGTTGCCTGGCTGTGGTGTTGGCAATCGGGGTGCTGTATCAGCTTAGCGATGGCCGTGTACCCCTTCCGTAAGCCAAATCAGGGCCGCCTGGGTGCGGTTGCTGACCTGCAACTTTTGCAGCAGCACGTGCACATGGCTGCGCACCGTGCCTTCACCGATCCCAAGCTGCTCGGCGATGAAGCGATTGTTATCGCCTGCCGCCAGGCAGGCCAGCACCTCCCGTTCGCGATGGGTGAGACCGTCGAGTCGCCCGCTCTGATTCGACGCTGCTACGGCCTGGTGGAAACCAGAGCGATGCAGCGCCGCCGTGGCCTTCTGATCCCACCAACTGGCCCCCACCATCAGGGACGCCAACGCCAGCTCCACCTGCGCCAGGGCCCGCTCCTTGTGCAAATAGCCCCGCGCACCGGCGTCCCAGATCTGGCGCACCCAGCCACTCTCATCATGGCTGGTGAGGATCAGCACAGGCAGGGCTGTCTTGGCTGTGATTTGGCGACAGGTGGCGAGGCCGCCCAGCCCTGGTAGCACCAGGTCGAGCAGCACCAGATCCACCGACCGGCTCGTCAGCAGCTCCAGTCCCATCTCGCCATCCGCCGCTACCCAGACCTGTTGCACACCGGCCAACTGGCGCAGATGGGTGGCCATCGCCAACTGGTAGGCCTGGTCGTCTTCGATCAGTAGCAGGTGCATCGCTACGGCCCCCGCTGCGGCAACTCCACAAGCACCCTGGCACCGCCGCTGGGTGTGTTGCTGGCGGTGATGCCCCCCCCGTGGGCCTCTGTGATCAGGCGGCACAGATAAAGACCCAGCCCTGCCCCAGGGGTGCCGTTGCAGCTCTGGGCAAACCGTTGAAACAGCAGCGGCAGCTTCTCCGGCGGGAACCCCTGACCGCCATCACGAACATCGATCAACCATTCACCCTCCCGGCGGCTCAGTTGCAGCCAGACCCGCTGGCCGCGAAGGCTGTGGTGAACGGCATTGAGGAGCAGATTCTCGATCAAACGCTGCAACAAAGAGGGGTCTGCGAGCAGGTCTGCGCCGCAGCAACGTTCTTGGCGCAAGACCAAACTGATTTGGCGTTGGGCGGCGATTGGCTCCACGGTGCGCATGGCTTCCTGGGCAACCGCCACCAAATCGCACGGCTGCAGCTCTGTCTGCAAGCCCTCCTGCTCAGCGCGGAACACCTGCAGCAGGTCGTCAATTAGGCGCAGGCAGCGCTGCTGGCTGCTGCGAATGGCCTCCACCACAGCACTTTCCTCCAGAAGCGAGAGGGAGGCAAGGGTTCCCAGCACCGGGGTCTTGATGTCATGGGCAAGGGTGGCGATCACGTCGCCGCGAAGATTGGCCTGCCCCAGCTCCACGTCAATGGCGATGCGCTGACGCTCCAGCTCCCGGTTGCGCACCACCAGGGCGGTCGTGACGACCAGGCCCAGGCACACCAGCAGGCGGTCGATAAGTACGGAGGCAATGTTGTGATGCAGCGGCAACGGCACCAGCAGATTGAGCAGTGTGGAGCCGCAGCAGATCAGCAGAAACCGCCAGGCCTGGGCGGGGGAGCGCTGGGACGCCCCCAGCAGCAAGGGCACGACATAGAGAATTCCAAGCACGACGGCCGGAGGCGTTGCCAGCTCCAGCAGCAGGATCAGCAGCCAGATCGCCCACACCACAGCGCTCGAAGCCCTTACGAGCGTCACGCCCCGTGGTCCTCCCGGGCTTCCGTCGGCATCCCAGCGGAGATCAGGTGCAGATCGATGCTTTGCCCTCGCAGCTGGTGCTGCAACCGCTCCGAAAGGGGCCTGCGAAACAGGGCCTTGAGGCGTGAACGCATCGTCTGGCCCAGCACGATCTGGGTGATCCGGTGTTCCCGGGCCATGCGAGCGATCGTGGGAAGGATCTCGGCGCTTTCTTCGCGCAGGAAGGTCCCACCGACGTCCTCACAAAGCTGGCGGCATTCCTCCTGGATCAGCGATTCTTCGCGGCTGAGAAAGCGGTTCGGATCCTGCACGGTCAACATCAGCAGGGGCGCATCCATGGCGGCGGCTAGGCGGGCGGCACGGCGCAACAGGCGCTTGCTGGTGTGGTGGTGGCCGAGGCAGACCATCACCCGCTCGCGCAGGGGCGTGATCGAAGGGAGGATGTCGTTTTCGACCCGATCGGCCACCTCCCGCAGCGACAGCTCCCGCAGGGCCACGAGATGGCGCCGCTGGAAGAAGTTGGTTAGCGCCTGGCCCACCTTTTCTGGGGCGTAAACCTTTCCCTCCTTGAGCCGCTCCTGCAGCGTCTCCGGTGTCACGTCCACGAGCACGACCTCATCGGCGAGCTCCAGCACGCGGTTGGGGATGCGCTCGCGTACCACCACGCCCGTGAGCTGGGCTACCAGGTCGTTGAGGCTCTCCAGGTGCTGGATGTTGAGGGTCGAATAGACATCGATGCCGGAGAGCAGCAGCATCTCCACGTCTTGCCAGCGTTTCTGCCGCTCGCTGCCTGGCACATTGGTGTGGGCCAGCTCGTCGACGAGTACCAGCTGCGGATGGCGGGCCATCACGGCGGCCAGATCCATTTCCTCGAGGTCCACCTCCTGGTAGCGGATGCGCTTGCGGGGAATCTGTTCAAGCCCATGGGCTTCGCGGACGGTGTCCTGGCGGCCGTGGGTCTCCAGCAGGCCGATCACCATATCGGTGCCCTCCCGCAGCGCCTCCCTACCCTCCTGGAGCATGCGGCAGGTCTTGCCTACGCCCGGCGCCATGCCGATGAACACCTTGTGGCGGCCGCGCCGGTGGGTGGAGCGAATCATGGCCTCGCGGGGGCCGGCGGGCTTTGCGTGGTGGATGAAGAAGCCAGTTGGTCGAGGGCCAGATTGAACGTGAGCACGTTCACCACAGGCTCGATCGCCTGCACACCCAGGGGGCCTTCTTCGTGCTGGGGTATGAGGCGCTCCAGCTCAGCCAGCGGCAGCTGGCGTTCGCGGGCCAGGCGCGGCAGCTGCTGGCGCGCGGCCGCCAGGCTGATGTGCGGATCGACGCCGGAGCCGGAATCCAGCAGCAGATCGGCTGCGGGTTGGGCCACCCCAGCGCTCTGCCAGCGGCTGGCGGCAGCGGCCACGCGAGTGGTCAGCTCCGGATTGCTGGCGGCGAGGTTGGGGGCACCGGCTGGACGGCTCTGCAGGTAGCGCGCCGAGCTGAAGCCTTGTCCGATCAGGCGCGCGCCCACCACCCGGTCACCCGAGCGCAGCAGGCTGCCGGTGGCCGCATCGGGTGCCACCAGCCGCGCCAGGCCCAGCATCGGCAGGGTGATCACCACCACGGTGAGAAACCAGAGGAGCAGGGTGAGGCGCAATCCCCGCAACAGTTGGGCAGCGATGGACATCAGAACTTCTCCGGGTTGACGATCACGGCGAACAGGTAGCCCGATAGGGCCAAGGTGCCGCACAGCAGCAGGGCCAGGGTGTGGCTCTGAAGCGGTGGTTGGCCATGGCGCAACTGAGGGGCTACGACCAGGGTGCCTGCCACGATCAGGAGTGGCAGCCAGAAGCGGATGGGCAGCATGCGGGCCATGGGTGGCTTGGAGTGGGGTCGGGGAGAACGGGGATTGCTGAGCAGCCAGCAGGAGTCAGACCAGCCGCAGGGCGCCGAGGGCCAGATCGATCAGCTTGATGCCCACAAAGGGAGCGACGACGCCCCCGAGGCCGAACACCAGGAGATTGCGCCTTAGCAACTGTTCGGCACTGAGCGGCCGGAACTGAACCCCCTTCAGGGCCAGCGGCACCAAGGCCGGAATGATCAGGGCGTTGAACACCATCGCCGAGAGAATCGCCGATTGCGGTGAGGCCAGCTTCATCACATTCAGCGCCTCCAGGCCCGCCCCGGCGAACAGGGCGGGCAGTATGGCGAAATACTTGGCGATGTCGTTGGCGATCGAGAAGGTGGTGAGCGCCCCGCGGGTGATCAGCAGCTGTTTGCCGATGGTCACAATGTCGATCAGCTTGGTGGGATCGCTATCGAGATCCACCATGTTGGCCGCCTCCTTGGCGGCCTGGGTGCCGGAGTTCATCGCCACGCCCACATTGGCCTGGGCCAGGGCCGGGGCGTCGTTGGAGCCATCGCCGGTCATCGCCACCAACTTGCCGAGCTTCTGCTCTTGCTGAATCACGGCGATCTTGTCCTCCGGGGTGGCCTCAGCGATGAAGTCATCCACGCCGGCCTCGCGGGCGATCACACTGGCGGTGATCGGGTTGTCGCCGGTGAGCATCACGGTGCGGATGCCCATGCGGCGCAATTGATCGAACCGCTCGCGGATGCCCGGCTTGATGATGTCCTTGAGGTAGATCACGCCGAACACCTCGCCGCCTCGGCAGACGGCCAGCGGCGTGCCTCCCAGCCGCGACACCTGCTCGAAGCAGGCGTCCAGTTCATCGGGCCCATTGCCGCCACGGGAGCGCACGAAACCTTTGATGGAATCCACGGCCCCCTTGCGAAATTCCAGCCCCTCGGGCGTGTCGGTTCCACTCATGCGGGTGCGGGCCGAGAAATCGATGCCGCTGGCGCTGGCGGCAGTGAAGGGCAAAACAGCACCCAGCTTCTCGGCCAGCCTCACGATCGAGCGCCCCTCCGGCGTTTGGTCGAAGCAACTCGCCCCCAGGGCCACCTCCGCCAGTTCCGTGGTGCTGTGGCCGCCCACCGGTAGAAACTCCTCCGCCAGCCGGTTGCCCAGGGTGATCGTGCCGGTTTTGTCGAGGATGAGGGTGTTCACATCGCCGCAGGCCTCCACGGCACGGCCGGAGGTGGCGATCACGTTGAACTGGGCCACCCGGTCCATGCCGGCGATGCCGATGGCGCTCAGCAGGCCGCCGATCGTGGTGGGGATCAATGCCACCAGCAGCGCCACCAGGGTCACCGCCGAAGGGGCCTGATTGAGAAAACCGGCCACTGGCGAGAGGGTGGCCACGGCGATCAGGAACACCTGGGTGAGCACCGCCAGCAGCACCGTAAGGGCGATCTCATTCGGTGTTTTGCTGCGCTCGGCCCCCTCCACCAGGGCGATCATGCGGTCGATGAAGCCCTTGCCCGGATCGGCGCTGATCCGCAGGGTGAGCTGGTCCGACAAGATGCGAGTGCCACCGGTGACCGAGCCCGCCACATCGGACCCGGCCTCCTTGAGCACGGGAGCCGATTCACCGGTGATCGCCGATTCATCCACCGAGGCCACCCCGTCAATCACTTCGCCATCGGCGGGGATCACATCACCGGCCTGCACCAGCACCAGATCGCCCCTGCCCAGGGTGGAGGAGTCCACCAGCTCGATCGAGCCATCGGCCAGCTGGCGCCGCGCCTGGGTACGGGCCTGGGTGCGGCGCAGGGCATCGGCCTGGGCTTTGCCACGGCCTTCCGCCAGGGCCTCGGCGAAGTTGGCGAACAGCAAGGTCGCCAGCAGGGTGAGGCTGATCAGGGCGTTGAAGCCCCGATCCGCCGCTGGGGCCTGCGCATCGAGAAGGTTGGGTACCAGGGTGAGCAGCAGGCAGAGCACGGTGCTGCACCACACCACGAACATCACCGGGTTGGCCACCGCCAGCCGGGGGTCGAGCTTGCGGAACGACTCCACGATCGCCCTCTGCACCAACCCCTGCTGGCGGGGCCGCTCGGTGTAGCGCCGCTCCTGACGCGGACCCCGCGGCATGCGGGGGAACTGAATACGCGCTGTTGTCGTCATGGCGGCGGCCTCAGGAGGCGAGGGTAAGGGCTTCGGCGATGGGCCCCAGGGCCAGCACCGGGAAGAAGGTGAGGGCACCGAGGATCACCAACACCACGGCTGTGACAGCGGTGAACAGGCCGGTGTCGGTGCGCAGGGTGCCGGGGCTGGGCTCCAGGGCGGGCTTGCGGCGGAAACCCTCGGCCAGGGCCAGCAGGGCCGCAATCGGCAGAAACCGTCCCCCCAGCAGGCTGGCGCTGGTCGTGAGGTTCCACCAGCGCGTGCTGTCGGCCAGGCCCTCGAGGCCGCTGCCGTTGTTGGCCGCCGCTGAGGCGTATTCGTACACCACCTGGCTGATGCCATGGGAGCCCGGATTGCTTATGCCCGCCAGCGAGGCTCCGCCCGCCAGGGTGAGGGCGGCCGGGATCAGCACGAACAGGGGGTGGATCAACAGGATCAGGCTGGCCCACACCACCTGGGGCTTCTCCACCTTGCGGCCCAGGAATTCCGGCGTGCGGCCCACCATCAGACCGGTGAGGAACACCGCCAGCAGCACGAACACCAGCAGATAGGCGATCCCGGTCCCCTGGCCGCCGACCACCACCTGCAAAAACAGATTGAACAAAGCGGTGAGGATCGTCAGCGGCATCGCCGCATCGATCGACCCATTCACCGCCCCGGTCATGGTGCCGGTGGTCACCACCGCCCACAGACCGCTCAGTACCGGCCCGAAGCGCAGCTCCTTGCCTTGCAGGTTACCGCCGCTCAACCAGCGATCGAGCATGGGGTTGCCGGCCTGCTCAGCCTTCATGGCCACCACGGCGCCGATCAGCAGCAGGGCGAACACCAGGGCCAGCAGCAGGTTGCTCTGGCGGCGGTTGCCAACAAAACGCCCGAAGGCATCGATCGTGGCCGCCGGAATGATCAGCATCGCCCAGGTGCTCACCAGGTTGGTGAGCAGGGTGGGGTTCTCGTAGGGATGGGCCGAGTTGGCGCTCATAAAGCCGCCGCCGTTCTCGCCCAGCTGCTTGATCGCCTCGAACAGGGCGATGGGTCCGCGGGGCAATAGCTGCTGGCCCCCCTCCAGGGTGGTGATCTGCAGGGGCGGAGCCAGCGTCATCGGCACGCCGCACACCAGCAAGAACAGAGCCAGCAACAGCGAAGCCGGGATCAACACCCGGGTGAGGGCGCGCAGCAGGTCGCGATGGAAGCTGCCGATCGGCCGACCACTGAAGCCGCGGATCACCGCGAAGCCCACCGCCAGCCCCGTTGCCGCCGACACAAACATCAGAAACTGCATCGCCCCCAGCTGGGCCAGGTTCCCCAGGCTTTGCTCGGGAACCAGGTGCTGCTGATCGGTGTTGGTGAGGAAGGAGATCGTGGTGTGGAGCGCCAGATCCCAGCGCAGGCCGCCAAGCCCCAGCGGGTTCAACCAGGGCGGCTGCAGCAGCAACAGCGTCAGCGCCAGGGCCCCGAACAGGGTATTGCTGATCAGCAAGGGCATCAGATAAGCCATGGCGGAGTCGGCGCTGCGGCCGTTGTCACCGATCCAGCGCAGCAGGCCGTCTTCGATCGGGTTGAGCCAGCGGTCCCAGGCCGGCTGGGGCCGCCCGTCGAATACTTCAAACAAATGACGCCCCAGGGAGGGAGCCGTGAGCGCAACGGCCGCCAAGGTGATGGCGGCCAGCAGCCAGGGGAGCATGCAGGCGAAGAGGGTTCAGACGCCGCCATTCTTGAGCATCTGCAATTGATTGCACAACTGCAAAAAAGCAGAGTTGGCAGGTCATGCAGACCTGACGGGTGCGGCTGGAGCGGAGCCGGTCCTGATGGCGCTGCCAGCAGCGAATTGCGGCGGTGTTGGTGCTCACCACCAGGTTGAACTGCAGCAGGCGGAAGCCCAGCAGCAGGCGAGAGGATTCGATTGCCTCGATCAGCACGGATCCAGCGCCTGGCTGCAGAACAGCCAGGTATCGCCCGCGGCCAGCTCCACGCGGATGAAGCCATGCTGCTGCCCCCGCGTGCGGGCCTCGATGCGGTGGTCGTGACTGGTGTGCTCAGCGGCGATCTAGTTCAATCCCCTGAATTGATATGTTGTTTGCCTATTTGGTGGTTGCTTTGCTTGCCGCCGCAGTTTGAATAAGTGATTGCATTTTGCTGGCCTTGCATGGGCTGCGAATCGCTTTAGGGCCATTGTGGGAGTTCTTGGCTTGCTCGACTCCATGACGCCAACTCCGACGCCGACCTGTGATCTGCTGGTGATCGCCGCCAGCAACGGCCAGAACCTGCTGCTGGCGGAGCGCTTCGCGGCGGCCGCCCGCGAGCAAAGCCGAAGCGCCGAAGTGCTTGATCTGACCGCCATTTACCTGCCGCTGTTCACTCCCCGGGCCCACGCGAAAGGCACCCCAGCGGCATTGGCGGCGCTGCAGGCCCGGCTGGTCGCCGTGCCGCGCTGGGTGATCTGCACGCCGGAATACAACGGTTCGATCCCGCCGGTGCTCAGCAGCGCCATCGCCTGGCTGTCGATGCAAGGCGATGACTTTCGGGCCCTGTTCAATGGCCGCCCCGTGGCGATCGCCACCCACTCCGGCGGTGGCGGCCACACCGTGCTCACAGCCCTGAGGCTGCAGCTGGCCCACCTCGGCGCCAACGTGGTGGGCCGCCAGCTGGTGAGCAACAAGACCCAGCCCGCTAAGGACGATTCCATCGCTGATCTGATCTTCCGTCTGAACCACCTTCGTGCTTCGGGCCGGTGAGGTGCTGCGGCCCCTAGCGAGCTCAATGAGGACGACACACCCTGCCGGCCGCTGCAGATCT
>CAMDWF010000055.1 GCA_945878795.1 Synechococcus sp. UW140 | reverse complement strand
CAAGGTGGCAGGTCTTGAAAAACCTGATCTCAGTATCCTGTCGGATCAGTTCTTGGCAGAGGTCAGCAAGATCCCCCAGAAGAACCTGGCGGTTGAACTGCTCCAGCGGTTGCTGAGAGAAGAAGTTCAAACTCGCTTTAAGACCAACGTTGTCAAACAGAAACGTTTTAGTGAACTGCTCCAGGCATCTCTGAACAAATACGCCAATCGCTCCATCGAAGCGGCGCAGGTGATCGAGGAACTGATTGCGATGGCAAAGCAGTTTCGTGATGAAGCAGAAAAGGTCGAAGCGATGGGGTTGTCTGTTGCTGAGGTTGCCTTCTACGACGCCCTGTCGAACAACCAGTCAGCACACGATCTGATGGGGGATGAGGTGCTGATGAAGATGGCACGGGAACTGGCCGAAAAACTCAGGGGCAACCTCAGCATTGACTGGCAATACAAAGAAAACGTTCGGGCACGACTACGAACGATGATCAAGGCGCTGCTGAAACGCTACAAGTATCCGCCTGATCAGGAAGCAGCAGCGATTGAGTTGGTGCTCCAGCAGACCGAAATGATTTCTGAGGAATGGTCGCGAGAAGATCTGGGCAACAAGATTCAGGCAGTTGTTGCCGATGCCTTGAGCAATCAGATCTAAATCTCCATTACGACTGTTCCACCACCTTCAACAAATCCCCAATCCCACAATCCAGCACCGAAACGATCTTCCCCGCCAAATCCAAGCGAAGTGCTGATGCCGCCTTCTGATCGTGACGTGACCCCCTTTGAGGACAAGATGAGGCGCCTCAATGATCTGCTCAAGCAGCAGGCAGAGGGGGCGAGGTTGGATGCGGCGATTGCCCGTAACCTGGCCTGGTTGGGGTTTGGAGCCGAATGACACCAGCCGCCGACAGCCGCTGGCAGCAACGCCTGAGCAACTTTGAGCGGGCGCTGGCGTTGTTGCGCGAGGCCATGGTGAATGGCCCGGCAGCCCTCAACCAGCTGGAAAAGGAAGGGGTGAGCCAACGCTTCGAATACTGCTTCGAGCTGGCCTGGAAAACCACCAAGGACTACATGGAAGCCAATGGTTTGGTGTTTGCGGTGGTGATGCCGCGCCAGGTGCTTAAGGAGGCCTATGGGGCCAAGGTGATCGCCGATGGCCAGGTGTGGATCGCCATGCTCGACCATCGCAATTTGCTGTCTCACACCTACAATCCAGCAGTGTTTGAAGAAGCGGTGGAGGCCATTCACCAGCGGTATCTACCGGCCATGGAGCAGCTGTTCAGCTTCCTGCAGCAGGAGGTGACGCCATGACCCGAGCGCCCCTGCTGGCCAGCGAACTGGAGCTGGTGCTTTCGGTGCTGCGCCAGCACCCGGAAATCGAGAGCGCCACCTTGTTCGGCTCCCGCGCCAAGGGCACCCACAGCGATCGCTCCGATGTGGACCTGGCCCTGGCCGGCTCCCTGGGAGCCCTTGGCGCCGCAGCGATCGCCGCCGAACTGGAGGAGCTGCCCCTGCCGTATCGCTTTGATGTGCACGCCCTGGCGGCCATTACCCACACGCCGTTGCTGGAGCACATTGCGCGGGTGGGGATGGTGATTTACCCGGAGCCGACACCCCACCCAGCCGAATTACCATGAGACAGCTGCCGTAATTTATCGATGCGCAGCACGATCACCTCCCTCGGGCAGACGGTGGTGCCTGCGGCAATCCGCGAACGGTTCAGGCTGGGGCCCGCCACCCGGCTGGAGTAGGTCCTGGAGAGCAATGGCTCGATCCGCGTGGTTCCGGTGGCTGCCGATCCGATCGCCGCTTTCCGAGGCTCCGGCCCCGGCGGCTCTACCGCTCGGCTCCTGGCGGAGCGCCAGGCGGAGCGGCAGCGGGAGGGTTGATGGCAAGCCGCTGGCTGCTCGACACCTCCGCTCTGCTGGCCCTGCGCGATAACGAAGCGGGTGCGGAGCGGGCCGCCGCCATCAAGGCCTGCCATGCCCTCTCGGTGGCCGATGCTTGGATTGCCGCCGCCGCCCGCCAGGAAGGGGCGGTCTTGGTACACAAGGATCCGGAATTCCAGGCGATCCGCAGCCTCGCCCAGGAATGGCTGGGTTGAGAACAGATGGGGCTTCTGCCCAGTTTTCGGTAGGATGAATGCTTAGGTCGTTCAACGGCTAGATGACCACCGCAGCGCCCCTGCCAGAGCTGCTGCAGGCGAAGCTGCAGCCATTGAGGGAGCTGTGCGAGCGCTATGGCGTAGAGAAGCTGGAGCTGTTCGGTTCAGCGGCTCGCGGTGAGTTTGATCCGGCCCACAGCGATCTTGATTTCATCGTGCAGATGAAAGGGCGACGGGAACCAGGCTATGCACGTCGCTTCTGCGACTTCGCCGATGCCCTAGAGGCTCTTTATGGACGGCCGGTGGACCTGCTGACAGAGCTGATGATTAAGAACCCGTATTTCAAGGCCGAGGTTCAGAAGGATCGCACGATAGTGGTTGATCTATAATATGGCAAAGACTGCAAAGCTGCGACTGCTTGATGCGCTCGAAGCAATCGCTTCGATCAACAGTTTCATTGGCTCTCTGCCGCTTGAAGACTTCCTGGCCAACGCCATGGTGCAGGCTGCAGTGCTGTTCAAGCTCGGAGTTATTGGAGAGGCACTTAACAAAGCGGCTGAATTGGATGACTCCCTGCGCGAAGCCATTCCCGATCTCGGGAAGATCATTGGCATGCGAAACCGGATTGTTCATGCTTACGATCAGATCGACTTCGAGATTTTGTGGGATGCCATTCATTCGGATCTGCCGGACCTGAAGATCAGGCTGGAAAACTACCTGGCAGAAGGAGAGAACGTATGACATGCAAGCATCAGCAGATTGCCGTGAACCTGAGGAGGTTGGGATATTCGTGTGGTGCTTCTTGGCGAACTTCTTAGTGATAAGGGGATCACGTATGGAGTGGTCAAACCTGGCGACCACTCACCCAACGGAATACCATTGATAAAAGCGGCAGACGTTGTAAATGGGCGAGTCAATGCTTCGCCCGCTTTCAAGATCTCTCAAGACAAGCATCGGGAAAACGGCAGAACAGAACTAACGGGCGGAGAGCTTCTCATCACCTTGCTAGGAACGCCGGGGCAGTGCGCCATGGCGCCAGTTGAGATAAAGGGTTTCAACGTAGTTAGGGCAGTTGGGGTTTAAGTGTAGAGCCAATCGCCCACATTCTCGGCACCCTAGACGACAAGATCGAACTGAACCGCAAGACCAACGAAACCTTGGAGGCGATGGCCAAGGCGCTCTTCAAGTCGTGGTTTGTGGATTTCGATCCAGTCAGAGCAAAGCTAGAAGGTCGCTCCACTGGATTACCAGCAGAAATCAGCGACCTGTTCCCCGTTTCATTTGAGGACTCGGAACTTGGGGAGATACCGAGCGGGTGGAGTGTTTCACCTCTTGGAGAGATCCTGGAAGTTGATAAAGGCGTTTCATACAAAGGCGATTTCCTGTTGGATTCCGAGGGCTTGCCAATGGTCTTCTTGGTTGCTTCGCTGGTGAAGGAGTATTTAGAGAAGAAAGGATAAAGTTTTATGCAGGTGAATATCGTGAAAGACACTTGGTAAATGCGGGTGAACTTCTTGTCGCAGATACTGCTATGACGCAGAATAGGATTATCCTTGGCGCCCCTATTGTTCTTCCCTTCTGGAAGGGGCGAGACAAGTTCTTGTTTACTCACCACACTTTCACTATCCGCTTTAAGCGCAATAAAAATGACTTGACAAGATTTGTCTAGTTCACTCTCTTGAAACCATCATTTCGGCAGGTTGCCGCTGGTCACGCAACGGGAACAACAGTATTGGCGTTGCCGAAGGATGGTGTTACCGATTACCAGGCAGTCATTCCTCCTGATGAACTGCTGAGTTGCTTTGCTCAAAAGGTTGAGGCGATCTATCAATAATGCCAAGGTGCGACTGAGCAGAACTTTCTACTCACGCGTATCAGAGACACACTCCTCCCCAAACTCATCTCAGGTGACATCCGAATCCCTGATGCCGAGAAGATGCTTGAGGAAGTTGGCATCTAATGGCACTCATCACAGAAAACCATCTGGAGCAGCAGGCCCTCGATCAGGTCATCCTGTTCCAGGCTGCCGAAGGCCAAGTCACGCTCGATGTGCGCCTGGAGGCTGAAACCGTCTGGCTCAGTCAGGTCAAGATGGCTGAGCTGTTTGGCAGTGAACGTTCCGTCATAAGCAAGCATATCGGCAATGTCTCCAAGGAGGGCGAACTGGTCCCTGAATCAACGTGTGCAAAATTTGCACAGGTTCAAACGGAAGGCACCAGAGTCATCCAACGCCAGGTTGATGTCTACAACCTCGATGTAATCATCTCCGTGGGCTAACTGTGATCAAGGATCACCCCTTTGCCGATGGCAACAAACGCATCGGCACCCTGTTGTTCCTGGAGTTCCTGCGCCGCAATCAGCTGCTGCTCCTGCCCGATGGCCAGCCCCGCATCGTTGACAACGGCATGGCTGCCCTCGCCCTGCGCCTGTTCGTGCCCTCGGGGATGCCGGAAGGCATGCGCATCGTGGAGAAGAGCCACTGGAGCGGCATCGGCTCGAAGGAAGGATGCCAGCGGTCTCACCCTGCGCGAGCACCGACAAAGACAGGTGAACTGGGATGGAGACCGAAGCCAGGGCTCGCTAGTATTACCGCGTAATACCTCCGGCCTGCGGCCATGGATTCCGAGGCCACCAGCTCCCTCACCAGCAAGGGCCAGGTGACGATTCCCAAGGCCCTGCGCCAACAGCTCGGTCTCGCCAGGGGCAGCCGGGTGAGCTTTCAGCTGGTGGGCGACCACATCGAGGTGCGCCCCCTCAGGCAGGAGCAATCCTTGAGCGCCAGCGGCTTCGGCATGCTCCATAGCCAGCGGCCGCCCGTGCCGGCCCACTTCGATCCCGCCAGCCTGCTGGAGCCGTGATCGGCCTCGACACCAATGTGCTGGCCCGCTACTTCGTGCTTGAAGCGGATGCCGATGCCGCCACCGAAAGCCAACGGCAGGCAGCCCGGCAGCTGATCGAATCCGGCCAGCCCCTTTTTCTGCCCAAAACCGTGGCCCTGGAACTGGAGTGGGTGCTGCGGGGCTACTACGGCTTTGCAGCCCCCCAGGTGCTCGCGGTGTTCGAACTGCTGCTCGGCCATCCCACCCTCACCCTGGAAGACAGGCCCGCCGTGGTGCAGGCCGTGGCTGGCCTGCACGCCGGGTTGGATTTCGCCGATGCCCTCCATCACGCCAGCTGCCGCAGCTGCCAAACGATCGCCTCCTTCGATGACCGCGGCTTCGCCCGCAGGATCCGTCAGCTCAACCTGCCGCCACGGGTCGTGGTTCCCGGCTGATGCCCTCAGTCGCCCCCTACGCCCCACCCCTCACCCTCACCCCGGCGCTGCTCAACCGCGTCGCCGCCATCGCCGAAGCCCTCGGCCGCTGGAGCGCCCGTCAGGATTCGCAGCCATCGCCGCGTCTGCGCCGCGAGAACCGCATCCAGACGATCCAGGCCTCGTTGGCGATCGAGCAGAACAGCCTCAGCATCGAGCAGGTGTCCGCCTTGTTCGATGGCCAGCGGGTGATCGGTCCGGCCCGCGACATCCAGGAGGTGCGCAATGCCATCACCGCCTACGACGCCCTGCCCCGCTGGGATCCCTCCAATCCCCAGCATCTTCCCCGCTTCAAGACCAATGTGGTCAAACAAAAGCGGTTCAGTGAACTGCTCCAAGCCTCCCTCACCAAATACGCCAACCGCTCCATTGAGGCGGCCCAGGTGATCGAGGAACTAATTGCGATGGCCAAGCAGTTCCGTGATGAAGCAGAAAGAGTTGATGCCATGGGGTTGTCTGCCGCTGAAGTCGCCTTCTACGACGCCTTGGCGAACAACCAGTCAGCACAAAATCTGTTGGGCGATGAGATTTTAATGAAGATGGCACGGGAACTGGCCGAAAAACTGCGGGGCAACCTCAGCATCGATTGGCAATACAAGGAAAATGTGCGGGCGAAATTGCGAACGATGATCAAGGCACTGCTGAAACGCTACAAGTATCCGCCGGATCAAGAGGTGGCGGCGATTGAACTGGTGCTTCAACAGACGGAAATGATTTCAGAGGAATGGGCACGGCAAGATCTTGGTGACAAGATTTAGGTGCTTGTCGCTGACGCCGTGGTCGGCAAACAATCGACGCGACCGATGGCTTGCGCTGTTCGGTTGCGCCGGTTACCAGGAGCCCGTGATTCCTGCTGCTGACGGCGCCTTGACTATCAGCGTTCACTACAAACCCGCGCAATATCAGCCTCGCTATAAAGCGGCACCGGCGCCGCCGGATCACTCTCCTGCAGGCGCTTCATCTTGGTGAGGTAGTGGGCGGCACCGATGCTGTTGGCCACTTCGATGCGGGCCTGACCGCGGCTGTTCTGCCAGGACTGACAGGCCCCCAGCGTGTCGAAGGCCCAAGCGGGCCGCAGGCCGCCCGCCATCACCAGCACCAGGGCCTGGGTCAGCGCCAGGGCCAAGAGCGCAAACGTAGCGCTGGCTGGGCCCGAGGGGCCCAGCCAGCAGCCACTGGCGAGTGGGGCGACATGGCGCACCTGGTGGGGCCGGCCCAGGTAAACCCAGGCGCCACGGCCGTCTTCCAGGGTCAGCCAATGGCGCTGATACAGCCGCGGCGCCCCCTCATAGCGGTCCAACGCCGCCAGGTCGGCCTCGCCCACCCCGTAGAGCTCCCCCTGGATGCGTCCCTCACCAGGGACCGCCATCGGGAAAGGGCCCAGATCGTGCAGGCAGGCCCCCGGCAGCCAGGCCTGCCCCAGCCAGGGCAGCCCCTGCAGCAGGTGATGGGCCCGCTGGCCGCGCTTGAGGCTGCCATAGACAAACAGCAGCGGTTGGCGCTGATAATGGCCGCAGCGATTGCTCAAACCTCGATGACCACCGCCCTGCTGCTGGCCCTGGCCGGCTCCCTGATTTTGATGACCCTGATCGTGCAGCGGCTCAACAAAGCTTCCAACTGAAAATCGCCCGGCCATGGCTTCAGAGCTTGGGCGCCTGGAAGGTGTCGCAGCTATTGATGTCACCGCTGCGCAGCCCCGTGACGAACCAGCGCTGCCGCTGGGCTGAGGTGCCATGGGTGAAGGATTCGGGCCGCACCCAGCCGGTGCTTTGGCGCTGCAAGGTGTCATCGCCGATGCGGGCGGCGGCATTGAGGGCCTCCTCCAGGTCGCCCTCCTCCAAGGTGCCGCGCTGGGTCTGGGTTTGATGGGCCCAGACCCCCGCAAAACAATCGGCTTGCAGTTCGAGCCGCACCGAAAGTTGGTTGGCCTGGGCCTGGGGTAGGCGCCGCTGCATGCCCTGCACCTTCTGGTCGATGCCGAGCAGGTGCTGCACGTGGTGACCGATTTCGTGGGAGATTACATAGGCCTGGGCAAAATCACCGGGGGCCCCCAGCTGACTGCGCAACTGGCGATAGAAATTGAGGTCGATATAAACCTTCTGGTCATTCGGGCAGTAAAAGGGTCCGGTTGAACCGGCGGCCCGGCCGCAGGCTGAATTGACGACCCCATCAAAGATCACCAACTTGGGCGAGCGATAGGTGCCGCCGTTATCGCGAAATTCTTTGGTCCAGGTGTCTTCGGTATCGGCCAGCACCACCGAGACGAAGTCCGCCAGTTTGTTATCCGCAGGCGTCTGCTGGCGGGGCCGGCCCGCCGAGACAGGGGCACCGCCGCTGCCCAAACCGCCGCCGCCCAGTTGCTGCAACACCACAAAGGGATCACCGCCGAGCAGGGCCACCGCCAGGGCCAGGAGGATGCCCAGAATTCCCACCCCGCCGGCCAGCACGGGTGCCCCCATGCCGCGGCGATCCTCCACGTTGTCACTCCTTCGGCCGTCAGACCAGCGCATGGGGATCGTTCGCCGTTGCAGGCGGCATTGCTTTCAATCGCAAGAGTCTGTCATCAGATTTCCGCCGCTGCCCGTTCGACCAAGCGGCGGGCCACGGCCTGGACTCCGGTGTGGGCGTAGGTGTCGGTGAAGGCATCAAGGAAAATCGCCAGTTGCTCGAAGCCTCCATGCCAGGGGCCGATGGTGGTTTCCAGGGCCCGCACGCTGCGCTGACCCGTGAGGCCGAGCTGGGAGGCAAAGCCATCGGCCCAGCCCACCCATTGATCAACGCTGCGGCGCAGGAAGCTGAGATGGGCCTGGTCCCCCCGACCGGGAATCAACCCAGCCATGCCCCCGTAGGCGGGCAATTGGCGCAACTCGTGGCCGGCCACCCGACCCAACAGCCCATCGAGGCGCTGCAAGGCCTGGTCACCGAGGGGCAGGAAGGCATCGAAACACACCAATGCCGCCATGCGAACCCGGGCCTCGCTGGTGTATTCGTTGAGGGAAGCGCCGAAGTCGGCGAAACTGTCGCCCGGCAGGCCGTTCACCTGGGTGAAGGCCAGCATCTCCGCCGCCACCTTGAGGCTCAGATCCGCTGCCTGCAGGGTTTCGTTGGCGGGGGTGAACAGGGTGAGGCGTTTGACCAGGGGCAGGGCGCCAGCCACATTGGCCAGCACCCGCAGGCCGCCGGCCGCCTTCTGGGAGCGGTTGACGGCGTCGTAGAGGCTCAGGGCCCGGGCATAGCCCTCATGGCGGGCGCGACTGAGCTCGTCGGCCCGTTCCCGCACCTGGCGGGTGAGCTCGGGGTCGTTACTGCCCAGCACCTCATGGATCAATGCCTCGGCGCTGGTGATGTTGGTCCAACCTCCCGGCACCAGGGTGCTGATGCCCCGCAGCGCCAGCACGGTGAGATTGCGATGGGGCAAGCGCTCAAGACGCTCAAGAACGGTGGTGCTCATGCGGCGGGGGTCAGAACGGCGGTCTCGCGGTGGGCAGCGGCCCGAGCGGCCTTGAGGGCCGCCAGCATGTTGGCGCTGGGCTGGAGTGGGGAACCTGGAGGGGTGCTGGCCGGCGCCGCCGGCGATGGGGCGGGCAGGCTGGGCGCCAAGGGCTGGGCAGCCAAGGGCTGGGCAGCCAGGGGCTGGGCTGGTGGCAATGACTTCGTGGCTGAGGCGGGGTTGAGGGCAGCCAGGGCCTGGAGATTGAAGGCCCCCAGCAGTTCATGGCGTTCATCCGGGCTCAGCCCCGCCCCCTGGCCCAGCACCTTCACCTGGAAGCGGTCGGCCACCAGCAGGGCACTCGACTGGTCCCCCTGCTCCACCAGGGGCCAGCCCGCCAGGGAGCTGCCGCTGCCACTGAACTTGGCCCGGCTGGCGGGGGAGGTGGTCACATCCGAAATCGAGAGCAGGGCCCGCACCTCATCGCCCTGCTTGAGACGGGCCTGGCTGAAGCCCCGCTTCTCCTGGGTGAACACCAATTTTTCACCCGCTTCCGGCGCCGGGAAAAGCCGGTTCAAGGCGGTGCCATTGACCACCAGGCGGTTGGGCACATCGGCCACGGTGCCACCGGGCAACCAGGAACGGAACGGCAGCACAAAAAAGCCAGCCAAGACGAAACCGGCGACCAGGAGCAGACCCAATCCCCAGGACAAGCGTCGGGACATGCAAACGACCAAGGAGGCTGAAGCTTTAGTAGCAGAAAGGAGCCGCCCCTGTGCTGAGCCAAGGCCCGGAGTTCGTCATCAGCAATGTTGCCAGCCCAGGCCCCACCAGGTCCCTAAACCGGGGGCAGGCCGACCAACTGCAAAGAAAGGTCCCACATGCTGGCGGCCGTCTGGGAATTACTGGCCTTGTCGGAGAGTTCCTGACTGAATTGACGACTGTCCTTGCGTTGGCGATTGCCCCAGCTCCAGTGGACTCCTGAAACCGCGAATTCGGGATCGGCAACCACCTGGGCTACCCGTTCACCGGCCAGCGCCTGGCTGACATAGCCGCCGGTCACATTCTTTTGGAACCAGGGGAAAATGACCTGAAAGGCCCGGGGCGCGTTGCGGAATAAGGGAGAATCGGCGACACAACCCGGATAAAGAGAGGTGAACACAATCCCCGTGGCTTGATGTAGGCGTCGATGTAATTCCTGAGTGGTGATCATATTGCACAGCTTGCTGTCCTTATAGGCCTTACCAGGCTTGAAGGGCTTGCCATCGGCCATGCTCACCGGCGCCAGGAAACCGGCACGAAAACCAGCCAGATCGCCCAGATCGGCCGGAGCAGGAATGGGGATCTTGCCCCCCAGCTCCTTGGAATTGGCGGTCACCGTTCCCAGGATCACCAGACGGCGGGAAGGATGGCTGGAGCGCTCCAGGTCGGGCAACAGACGCTGAATCAATAAAAAATGGCCCAGATGGTTGGTGGCCATCGAGATTTCGTAGCCCTGGGGCGAGCGCTCGGGCTGCTTCAGCCTGGGCTTGTAGACGGCGGCATTGACCACCACCGCATCCAGGGGGCGCCCGCTGTCGTGCACTGCCGCCACCAAACGGTTGACGCTGTCTAGATCGCCCAGATCGAC
>CAMDWF010000054.1 GCA_945878795.1 Synechococcus sp. UW140 | reverse complement strand
ATCGAGACAGCGAATTTAGTTAGATCAAATAGTTGTTCGAATTTGTCTTCCAAGTGATAAAGACCGGCGCAGATATGATGCTCGAGAAAGCTACCCATTAGCTTTCCGTCAACGTCCGCTAGGTAGCGCGAAAGCTCGTTGTAATCTTTTGAGAACTTTGCACCAACGAGATATGAATCAGTGAGGGAAAGTGCTCGGTCTGGCTCATCTCCGAGCTTACCAACTACATCACGAATTTCGTATCGCGACGCTGCATTGGTAGAAGCGCCAAAAGTTACGATCGGTTTTGCAGCATCGAGAAAGGCTTTGAAGCTCATGTGATGTCCTTGAGTGCTAACTCTTTATTGGGAGGTTCCGAGAACCACGCTCTGAGCGTCCCACGCTACCGAGAACCACGCTCCGGCATCGGGCCGGATACCCCCAAAACCATTGCTCTGCAGTGTACCTTGGCGAAAGACACCTAAACATAGGCGTAGTTTGCGGGTCCGATAACCACATGTTCGCGACGATACACAACCCAGATCGGATGATCAGATTAGGCACAAGCATGATTGAAGACCAAGGATCCCAGCCTGACTAATCCGATCCTTCGAACATTGATTCGGCGGACCGCAGAAGCTGTGCCCAACCAAACTGTTTGCCGCATAAGCTGCGGGAGCAGGTCTCACAGCCTTGCGAAAATTCATTGTTAGCAAGGCTTCTCGCATGCCGCCACTATGTTCATGGATTGATACGCGGTCCGCAGAAGCGCCCTCCGGACCTCAGAGCAGGACAGCGGGGCTTCGTACCCCTGATGGCCCTCGGTTCAGAACATGGGTGTAGACCATCGTGGTTTTCACATCGCTGTGACCGAGCATGGCGATACCTGGCCACAGGCCAGCGTGGCGGAGCCACTACGAATGGCGGAAGGTGCTCCAGGTCCCCGTCCTTGATCCGCAGCCGGAGCGCCTCCATGGGACGCAGGCCACCGCCATTCAGCAACTGGGTAGGGGCGATTCGCTGATCACATGCCAGCGGAAGCCGAACAGCAGCAACGCCTGCACCGTGGGAAGGGCAAACGGCCGGGGGTGGACCAGCCGGCGAGGATGGCGGCGGTCATGGGCTCAGTTGGCGTGCACAGGCGCAGCAAGCCGCTCCGCCCCATCAGCTCAAATGGAAGACCAACAGCGACAGCATCAGCAGGGGCCGATCAGTCGCTGCTTCTGCTCCTAACGTGAATAAACCCAATCAGAAACAATGGGTTCCTTCTCCTTCAGCACCGAAATTAAGGAAGACCGGACCCTGCAGCTGCCTGCTGGAACGCCCATTGGTCGTGTGACCGTCGCGATTACGCCGGCCGAAGAGGCATCACCTACTGGCCGCCGACTGCTGGCCAAGTTGCTGGACCTCCAGGCCGCCATCCCCGTGGCCGCGGGCCTCAGTCAAGAGCAGATCGACACCGCACTGGAGCGTGAGCGGGCCTCCTGGAGGTGAGCGATGCGGCTCTACCTCGATTCGTGTGTGCTGATCTACGCCCTCGATGGCGCTGAGCAGCTACGACGCCACACGCTGCAGCAGCTAGAAGATTACGCCAATGCCGACTGGGTAATCAGCGATCTGGTACGCATGGAATGTCTCGTGGGTCCACTGCGCGCCGGTGATCAGATCGGCCAGCTTGCCTTCCGCAGCTTCTTCGCCGACTGCACTGTGGTGCCCCTGCATCCGGAGGTGATGGAGCGGGCGGCTGTGCTGCGAGCCTCCACCCGTCTCCAGACAGCGGATGCAATCCATCTGGCTGCCGCGGTGCACTGGGGTTGCGATGCGCTGCTGACCAATGACCGCGCTTTCCAGCTCTTCCAGGCACCGATCGAGGTGCTGCGACTTGAACCGGATCAGTCCCTCAACCCACAGACCTGACATCACCCCCCAACTCACCCCACCAACCCCAATTCCTCCAGCAATTGCCGCTGGGCGGCGGCGGGGACAAAGCGGTGGGCTGCCATGGCACCGCTGACGGCGACGGGGGGCACGCCGATGCCGGGAAAGACGCCGGCGCCGCAGAGCACCAGGCCTTCGATGGGGGTGCCGCCGCCGGGGAAGGCGCCGCGGTTGGCGGGCCAGGCGGGGCCGTAGCTGCCCTGGTGCACGTGTAGAAAATCGCGGTGGGTCAGGGGGGTTCCCTGCAGTTCGAGCACGGCCCGCTGGCGCCAGTCGGGCACCAGTTGCTCGAAGACGTCGTGGAATAGGCCGCAGCGTTCGCGGCGCAATTGTTCGTAGGCCGGGCTGCCGCGCTCCAGGTCTTGCCATAGCTGCCACGGCTCGTTGGCCGGGGTGTAGCCGTGCAGCACCTGGTGGCCCGGCGGCGCCAGGGAGGCATCCAGCCGCGATGGCATCGACAGCACCGCCATGTTGCGCTCGGCCCTGATGCCCCGCTGCCAGTCCCCCACCCACACGTGGTGGATCGGCAGCTCGGGTAGGCCCTCGTCTTTGAAGGCCAGGTGCCAGTGCAGAAAACTGGCGCAGGCCGGGGCGGCCAGTAGCTTTTGGCGCCAGCGCTCCGGCGCACTGCCCTTGCCCAATAGGGCGGCCGTATCCCAGGGGCTGGCGTTGCTGATGACGCCGCGGCGGGCTTTCAGTTGTTCGCCGCTGGCCAGCCGCACCCCCGTGGCCCGCTGGCCCGCCAGCTCGATTGCGGCCACCGCCGCGCCCGTGCGCAGCTCGCCGCCATGGCGGCGGATGCCCCGCACCAACGCCTCCACCACCGCAGGGCTGCCGCCCAATGGGTAATCCAGCCCGGCATCGGGTTCAAACCATTCGCCAAACAGGGTGGCCATGGCGGCGGCGCTGGTTTGGTCCAGCTCCAATCCGGAGATCAAGAAACTCAGCATCTCCACCCAATGGAGCAGGAAGGGATCCTGCAAATGGCGGCGGGCGATCGGCCCGAAGCCGCCGCCCAGGGCCGCCAGCTGGCCCGCCTTACCGATCAGGCCGAATCCCTGGCTGCCCAGGGTGGTGAACATGCCAGCGCCGGGGCGCAGGGCTAGCAGCGGCAGCGATCCGGCGGCGCGGCACAGGGGCTCCAGGGCCACCAGAAAGGCCTGCCATTCATCGGCAACCGCCTGCCCCCGCAGGCTGCGCAATAACTCCAGAAACGGATCCAGGCCCACGCCCACCCGCAGGTTGCCCTCGGGTAACAGCAATCCCCATTCCGAGTAGCGCGCCACCGGCACGCTTTCGTCCACCGCCCGCAGTACCTGGGCCAGGGGGTTGGCACTGGGCCAGCGGCCCAGCCCACTCCACAGCGAAGGACCGGACTCAAAATGAAAGGGGCCGCGGCGAAAGCCGTGGGCGGCGCCGCCGGGCTGGCTGTGGGCCTCCAACACCAGCACCTCCAGCCCGTGGCGGCAGGCGATGGCGGCGGCGCACAGCCCCCCCAGGCCACTACCTACAACGATTAGATCCGGCATCGTCCCTCCCGCTCACGACAGAGTTCTGGCAGGGGCGGCCGGCCGGTGAGGCGCAACCTCCAGGCGGCCCAAAGGCCGTAGGCCCCATCGGCCAAGCGGTTCAGCAGGGGCCAACCGCTGGGGGCATAGAGCCAACCCAAGCCCACCAGGGCATAGGCGCGGCGGAAAACGGCCACATCCCGCAGCACTTCACCATCTCCACCGCCCTTTGATGGGTCCTGGCCGGCTAGGGCATGGATGCGGCCCATGGCCTCGGCGTAGCTGATGCCGCCATGGGCGGCGGGGTCGTAATCGGGCGCGTCGATATCGACAAAGGCGAGGCGCAGCTGCTCGCCGTTGTGGCGCTGGTCGCGGCGGCGCAGCAGCTCCACCTCCCGGCAGCAAAGCGGGCAGGCGCCGTCGTAAAGCAGGGTGAGATCGGCCATGCACGGGACCTTAGGGAGCCCGAGAGGACGGTGGTCGGGACCTGGACCTGGCGGAAACCGACCAGGGCCGTGACCGATGGCACAGCCGCGCTCCGTTGCCCAGGCAGACTCAGCTCCCCCCTTTGGCCGATGAGCCCTTCCTTGCCCCCTGATCGCCCTGCAGGCCCCCCCCGCTCCTGGCTGGCGCTGGCGGCGGCCGGCGGCGGCGCTGCCCTGGTGGCGCTCACCTGGCTGGTGGCCCAGGGGACCCTGCGGCAGCAGATGGCGACCATGCAAGGCGAGATCGACCTGTGCCGCAGCAGCCGGGGCCTCAACCTGCCGTTGCTGCTCAAGGACCTCAACCGTTTTGCCGCCGCCGCCGCCTCCCGCCAGGAGGGCGAACGGTTGCAGCAACGGCTGCTGGGGCTGGAGGCGGACCAGGGCCGCGCCTTGGCGGAACTGGCCGAGCTGCGGCGGGCCACCTCACCGGAAGAGCGTTTCCACCTGGCCAGCGGCCGCAGCCATGACCTGCTGGCGGGCCAGGTGGCGGTGGCCGTGACGGCGGTTGGCGCCGATGGGGCCGATGTGGGCCTGGCGGGAGCCGCCGCCAGCCCCTGGAAGACCGGCGAATTTCGGGACCTGCGCTTCAGCGACGGCCCCTATCGCCTCAAGCTGGAGGCCATCCGCGCCAGCCCACCCCGGGCTACCTTCCGCCTGGAGGCGCTCAAGAGCGCCGCAGCGGCGTCTAACACCTACTCGCCACAACCCTTGCCATGACCGATCAACGCCTCAGCCCCGACGAAATCGCCGCCCTCAGCACCGCCCTACCGGCCTGGACCGTGCTGCCGGATCGGTTGCGGCGGGAGTGGCGCTTCCGGGATTTCTCCGAAGCCTTCGGGTTCATGAGCCGGGTGGCCCTGGCGGCCGAAGCCCTGGACCACCATCCCGAATGGAGCAACGTCTGGAACCGGCTGACGATTGAATTGACCACCCATGACTGCGGCGGCATCTCGGCCCGGGACCTGGCCCTGGCCCGGCGCATTGACGCTTTGGAGGCTTGAGGGATCGGGGCCTACGCCTCAGCCCCCCGTCAGCAGGCGGGCCATCAGGGCCGGCTCCCGACCCTGCAGGTTCATCAGGCCCCAGCGCACATCCCCCGGCGCCAGCGCAAACAACTGGGCCATGGCCTGCAACACCTGGGCGGGGGAGAGGGTGTTGGTCAAAAAGCCATACCACTGCTGGGGAGGCAGGGAAAAGAAACTGGCGAAGTGGTGGCGCAGCCGGGCTTCATCGAAGCGCATCAGTTTTTCGAGGCCGAAGCGATAAAAGCCGTGCTTCCAGCGCATTTCCGCCGGCCACAGGGCGCCCCAGGCGGCGGCGGCCACCGCTGCGGGCGCCGGGTTGGGGTCGTTGAAGGCTGAGGCGATGGCGGCGGCCAGGCCGGGGGAGCGCCGCAGCACACTGCCCACCATGAAACCCGAGGCCGGGTGCACCATGCCCGCCGCCCCGCCGAAGCCCACCACCGGCTGGTTGAGGTCGGGCAGGGGGGGATTCATCGGAAACAGGCAGAACTCCTCGTGCTCGATCGCCTCCACCCGCACGCCGCGATGGGCGAGGCGGGCCAGCAGGCGTTGGCGCAGCAGCGGGAAGGGCACCGCAGGGGCGAGGGCCAGGGAGGTTTCCTCAACAAAGAAGCGACCATCGCCCAGGTCCATGGCATAAAGGAAAGTGGGGGGCTGGCGGCGTTCTTCCTCGCTGAGGTGATCGCTGCGGTAATCCATGAACACAAATTGCCCCGGGCTGATTGGCGGGGCGCTGAAGCGGCCGACGATGCCGTAGGCGGCCTGGCCGGCCACGGGCCCATCCTGCCGCCTGTGCACAAAGACGCTCTGGTGGCCGCTGGCATCCAGCACCAGCCGGGCCCGGTGCTGCTGGCCTGCGGTGGTGGTGACCACGAAAGCCTGATCCTGCTGCTGCCAGGAGGCCGCCTGGCCCTGCTGCCAGCGGACAGCGGCGGCGGCGCAGCGGTCCAGCCCATGGGACTGCAGGGCCGCTTTGTCGAAGAGGCCGTAGGCGCGGCCGTGCTGCAGGAGCCCGTTATCCCCTGGGGCGCTGCCCCCTGGGGCGTTGCCGCCGGGCCCGAAGTAGCTGACCGTGTCGCTCCAGCGATGGGAGAGCAGGGAGCCGAGGCCGAGGGAATCGACCTCCTCGCACCAGATGCCATAGGTGTTGACCCAGGGCGTGTGGGGATCGCCCGCCGCCAGGGCGGTGATTGCCAAGCCCCTTTCGGCTAGGTCGGCGGCGATGGCCAGGGCCGCCGGACCGGCGCCAATGACCAGAACATCAGTCAGGGGTCCCAGCCTCCCCGGCCCCATCGTCATCACTTGCATCGTCACCGTCGTCATCCCCGTCGTCATCCGGGGACGCCCCAAGGCCAGCCTCCAGGGAAGCGGCTGGAGACGGGCCAGGGGATTCTGCTGAGGGATCGGCTGGGGACAGCAGCAAGTCTGGGTCAGCCACCGGCTCCCCTTCTTCCCCTTCAAGGGCGGGTGGCACAAGCACCACTTCGGCGAGGCGGTCGCCGCTATCGAGCCGCTGCAGGCGGACGCCGGTGGCGGCGCGGGACTGCTGGGGAACAGCGTCGGCCCGCATGCGCACGATCACGCCCCGTTCGCTCACCAGCAGCAACTCCTCACCCGCCCCCAGCACTTTCAGTCCCACCAGCACATCGCCATCCCGGCGGAACTTGATCGCCCGCAGGCCCATGCCCGCCCGTTTTTGCAGGCGGAACTGATTCACCGGCACCCGCTTACCGAGGCCACTGGCGCTGGCCACGAGCACCCAGGGCCCTTCGGCGCCCGCCAACTCCAGGCCTTCTTCTTCCGCTTCGTCGCTGGCCTCGCCGCTGGCCTCGCCATTGTCAGCTACGGCCGCAACCCGGTCGGCCAGCTCAGCGGGCAACACATCCATGCTCACCAGCTTGTCGCCGCCGCGCAGGTTCATGGCGCGGACGCCCCGGGCCGTGCGGCCCAGGGGCCGCAGTTCTTCATCGCTGAGGCGGAAATGGATCGTCATGCCCTTCAACGATCCGATCAGGACGCTGTCGCCTGGAATCGCCAGCCGCACCCAGCGCAACGCATCACCCTCCTCCAGGGAAATGGCGATGAGTCCGTTAGAGCGAATATTGGCGAATGCCGATAACAAAGTGCGCTTGACGAAGCCGCCGCTGGTTAGCATCACCAACTGGCGATCGTCGCCAAAGTTGTCGACAGCCAGCAGGGAAGTGATCGCCTCTTCGCGGGGAATCGGCAGCAGTTGCACCACCGGCGTCCCCTTGGCGGTGCGACTGCAGACGGGAACGCGGTAGGCCGGCAAGGAATACACCACCCCCCGGTCACTAAACAGCAGCAATACGTCGTGGTCGTTGCAACTGATGAACAGGCGTACCGCCTCCTCCCCCTGGCTGCGGGTGCCCGCTTTACCACGGGTACCGCGGCTGGTCGCCTCAAATTCGCTCACCGGCATGCGCTTGAGATAGCCGTTTTCGGTGAGCATCACCACCGACCGCTCATTGGCGATCAGGTCGATGTCTTCGAGGCCCCCTTCGAGGTCGAGGATTTCGGTGCGCCTGGGGGAGGTATAGCGGGCCCGCAGCACACCCAGTTCTTCGATGATAAGACCGAGCACCCGTTCTTTGCGGGCCAGGATGTCTTGGTAATCGGTGATCTTGGCCTGCAGATCTTCATGCTCCAGCCGAATCTTGTCGGCCTCCAAGGCCGTGAGCCGACGTAGCTGCATCTGCAGAATGGCATCGGCCTGGGCCTCACTCAGCCCGAATTCACTCACCAGGCCTTGCCGGGCACTGGCGGCATCGGCCGCAGCACGGATCAGGGCGATGATGGCATCCAGATTGGCGAGGGCAATCAAAAGGCCCAACAGGATGTGGTCTCGCTCTTCGGCCTTGCGCAGCAGGAAACGGGTGCGCCGCTCGATGGTCTCGATGCGGAAATCGAGGAACACCTCCAGCATCTTGCGCAGGGTGAGCAGCACCGGTTCGCCGTTCACCAACGCCAGCATATAGGCATTAAAATTATTCTGGAGCGGCGTCAGTTTAAAGAGATTATTGAGCACAACCTGCGGATAGGCATCGCGGCGCAACTCGATGACAATGCGCATGCCATCGCGGTCGCTTTCATCGCGGATATCGGCAATTCCTTCTAATTTCTTGTCGTTTACCAACTCGGCGATCCGTTCGATTAATGCCGCTTTGTTGGTTTGATACGGCAGTTCGGTGATGATGACGGCATCGCGATCAGGGCGCCCTTTGGCCTCAATCGTCTCAATATTGGCCACCCCCCGCATCGTCACCGAGCCCCGACCTGTGGTGTAGGTTTCACGGATGCCGCGGCGGCCTAGAATCTGGCCCCCGGTTGGGAAATCGGGGCCAGGGATCAGGGCCAGCAGCTGGCGGTCTTCCAGATCAGGATTGGCAATCAGGGCTAGTAAGCCATCAATCAGTTCGGTGAGATTGTGGGGGGGGATGTTAGTGGCCATCCCCACGGCAATGCCGGTGGAACCATTGAGCAGCAACTGGGGGATGCGCGCCGGCATCACCGTGGGTTCCTGTTGGGATCCATCGAAATTGTCGATGTAATCGACCGTTTCGCTCTCGATATCTTCGAGCAGGCTGTCGGTTGTTAGCGCCTGCAGCCGGGATTCGGTATAGCGCATGGCCGCCGGCGGATCGTTATCAACCGAGCCGAAGTTGCCATGGCCATCCACCAGCGGCATGCGCATCGAGAAGTCTTGGGCCATGCGCACCAAGGCGTCATAGACAGCCGTGTCGCCATGGGGGTGATACTTGCCCAACACCTCGCCGACGACCCGGGCGCATTTGCGGTAGGGGCGGTCGCTGGTGAGACCCAGCTCGTACATCGCATAGAGAATGCGACGGTGCACGGGCTTGAGGCCGTCGCGGGCGTCCGGCAGGGCCCGGCCCACGATGACGCTCATCGCATACTCCATGTAGGAGCGCGACATCTCGTTACGGAGGTCGATCTGGATGATCCGTCCGTCGGAATCGCCGGAATTTTTCTCCGGAGAATTCCCTTCCCCAGGTCCGGTTGGATCCGCCATGCACAACCGCCTTGAATGGAACCCACTTTATCGGCAGCACGCACCCCCTCGCCCTGAGGCCCCATGGCCCCCCTGAAACTGCCGCCCCGCAATGAATCCGAACTGCAGCGCCGCCAGAGTGAGGGCGAGCTGCGGGTGCGGTCGGCGGCGGAATTTCGGGCCCTGGTGGCCCAGGCCGATCTGGCGGAGGCATACCAACACACCGATGTGGTGGTGGCGGCCAACGCCGAATTCACCGACCAGGCCAGCCTGCACCTGAGCCTGGGGCCGGCGGACCCGCCGATCCGCCTGCGGGAGCCCCTGCTGGGGGGGGTGGCGGGGTTGGCCAGTGGCTCCGGCGGCGACCTGCTGCTGCCGATCGGCGGCGCGGCGCGGGTGTTGGCCGATCTGCTGGCGGGGGAGGCGGTGGACTTTGGCGCCACTGGCGACGCCACCCCGCTGCAGCCCCGCCGTGAGCTGCACACCCGCCTCGATCTGGAAGCCATCGGCGGCGGCCACCTGCTGCTGCACCGGGGCATCGTCGAAAACGGCCTGGTGGCGGTCAGCAGCGCCCAGGGCCTGATCCGCACCCCCTGGGGCCCCCTGCTGGGCCCCTACGGCAACGCTCTCTACAGCTGCTCCGGTGCCGACAGCATCGGTATGGCCATGCCGGGTCTGGCCCTGCTCGGCCCCGGGTCGCCGGTGTTGGTGGGGGGCGCCATCGGCTGGGTGGTGGGCAGTGGCAGCGGCCACCAACCGGCGCCCCAGCGCCTGCCCAGCGGCCATGCCCGCAGCCCCGGCGCCGTGGCCGCCATCAGTGTTGATCTGCATGCCCTCAGTCCCCGCTGGGTGCGGGCCTGCCATTTCGAAGGCCATGGCAGTGCCCTGCTGGTGGCGATCGCCGCACCGATTCCCTTGATCAGCCCCGCCGTGGCCCGCCAGATCGCCACCGACGACGGCGCCCTGGAGGCGCCGGTGCTGGATGTATCGATCCCACGGCGCATCAAACCAAGTTTCGGCGGGGTGCCCTACAGCAGCCTGCGCCAGGGGGAAATCCGGGTGGAGGGCCGCCGCATTCCGGCGGCCCCCGCCCACAGCCCCCGGCTTGCCCAAGCCATGGGTTTGGAATTGATCAGCCAGCTCAAAAGCGGCGCTTTCCCCCTGAGGCTGCCGCTGCTGCCCCTGGGCCTCCGGCCCACGTTGGTGCCCCTGCCCCCTTGAGCCAACGCCTGCCCCGCCGCCGGCTCGGGGAGGGGGCTGGCCCGAAAGGCCCACAAACCCCAAAGACAGGCAGAAAGCCACAAAGAATCAGACGGAAAGGCTCAGTAAGCTCCGGCCAGAGCCCTCCCCAAGCCATGGCTGAAACGCCCCACTCCCAGGAGCCCCAGGACGACCAGGCCGCGCCCTCGTTGGCGATCGGCTCCTACGGCGCCCCGTCCAGCAGCGCAGGCCAGCCGGCGGCCCCAGCCGAGCCCGAAGCACCAGATCCGGGCCCGGCTGGGAGCCCCGTTC
>CAMDWF010000053.1 GCA_945878795.1 Synechococcus sp. UW140 | reverse complement strand
CCAGGTCTTGCCGCAGGCGATCGCGGCCCGCCGCCCCAATCGGCTGGTCGGCGGGCCCGGGGGAGGCCCCGACGCCGAGCTCGACGCCGGCCCCAGCGCCCGGGGCCAGGACCTTGCCCAGAAAACGCTGCAGGAGCTGCTGGGCCCTGAGACTGTCCGTCAGCTCATCGCCGCTTTCCTGCAGTTCGGCGGCCATGCCGGCCAAGGCCATGCGCAGGGGGCGCCCTGCGGCACCCGGCGGCACAAAGCGGCCAAAGCTGGCCACCAGCACCACGGCCTCGCTGGCGGCCAGGACCTCAGGGGGCACCAGGTGCACCCCGAGGGAATGGCAAATCAAGGCCTTGCGCCCGTGCGAGGGCCATGGGGGCAGGAGTGCTGGCCGCTGGCCGTAGCCCCTTTCCCCCAGCTGGAGGCCCCAGCCGCGGCTGGTGGCGGCCGGCTGCCAGGCCCGCCAGTGGCCGCCATCGCCCGCCCAGCCGTGCATGGCGATGAGCTGGACGGGGGGGGCTGGCAAGGGCCCGGGTCCAAGGGCCGCCAGCAGCTGGTCAAGGGTGTGGGGCGGCAGGCCAAGGCGCACCACCAATCGCAGACGGCTGCTGCCTTCGGGCACGGTGGGCGGCCGGATCGCCACCCCCAGCAGGCCGGCGCTTTCAAGCCGCTGTTGCAACTCCAGGGCGGCGCCAGCGCCACCCACCAGCAACGGCAGGATCGGCCCGTGGCCGGGGGGGCGGGGCCAACCGCTGGCCGCCAGTCCATCGCGCCAGCGGCCAGCCAAAGCCAGCAGTTCGGCCGGCAGCTGGGGCTGGTCGATCAATAGTGCGAGTGCCGCCCCAGCACCCGCCGCCAGGGCCGGCGCCAGGGCGGTGGTGTATCGAAAGGCGCCGCAGTGCTGCAGCAGCCATTCGCCCAGGACCCCATCGGCGGCCAGGAAGGCCCCACCGCTGCCAAAAGCCTTGCCCAAGGTGCCGCTGACCAGGGTGACTCCCGCCAGATCCCGGGCCAGGCCCCGGCCACCGGGTCCGAGCACCCCAAGGGCATGGGCCTCATCGAGCAGCAGCAGGGCCTCAAAGCGGCGGCACAGGGCCGCCAGCGCAGCCACATCCGGGCTGGTGCCGTCCATGCTGAACAGGCTTTCGCTCACCACCAGCAGGCGCCGCGGTGGACCGGCCGGGGCCTGCTGGGCGCGCAGCAGACGCCGCTCCAGGTCGGCCAGGTCGTTGGTGGCAAAACGCTGCAAGCGGGCGCCGCTGGCCCGCACCCCCAACAACAGCGAATGGTGGCAGTGGCGATCGGCCAGCACCAGGGTGTGGCGATCGGCGAGGGCCACCAGGGCGGCGAGGTTGGCCTGGAAGCCGCTGGGGAACAGCAGCACCTGGTCGCGGCCCAGCCACTGGGCCAATTGCCGCTCCAGTTGGCCGTGAATCGGCCGGCTGCCACAAACCAGGCGCGAAGCGCCGGCCCCCAGACCACTGGCGGCCAGCTCCGCAGCGGCGGCGGCGACCACGGCGGGATGGCGGCTGAAGCCGAGATAGTCATTGCTTGCCAGATCCAGCAAGGGCGGCCCCTGGGCTGGCCCTGCCTGCGGCGACCCCTGGGGCCGCATCCCGGCGCTGCCGGCGGGCAGGTAGGTGCGCAGCAGCCGGCGCCGCTCGCCCGGCAGGGCGGCCAGCTCTGCCTCAAGTTGCCGCAACCAGAGGCTCAGGGACCCAAAGGCGGTGAGCTCCAGTTTGCTTGAGGGCAAGCGGCCGGCGGCCCGAACCGCCGCAGTCATGCCAAAACAAATCCCTTCAAGGCGCCAACAGCAGCACCTCCTGGTGGCAGCGGCTCAGGGCCCTCTGGGCCTCGATCGCCGCGGGGCTGGGGGGCTGGTCCAGGGCGGCCTGCCATTGCTGCAGCAGCTGATCGCCTTGCAGGGGCTGGGCCAGGTCCTGGTCGGGGCAAGCGATGGCCGCCGCCGCCGCCGACACCTTGGGGTCGTAGCTGAGGGCGGCGCAGGGGCTGCCGGCAAGGGCCGCCAGGATCAAGCCGTGCAGCCGCATCGCCAGCACCAGACCGGCAGTGGCAAAGAGATCGAGGGCAGCCTGGGGGTCGGCCACCTGCACTTGCGAGCTGCGTTGGCGCAGGGATTCGGGCACCAGAGCCTGTTGTTCGAGGCCCTGCAACAGGCCGCTGTCCTGCTCCTGGTGGAAGGGCAGCCAGAGCACGGGGCGCTCCGGGGCCAGCCGGTCCAGGGCCTGCAAAAGGGTGGCCCAACCCGGCGCCGAAAGCTGGGCGACCGGCCGCCAGCAGAGCACCAACGGCCCGCCGGCCCCATGCCAGGGCCCGCGCCGCGCCAGGGACCAGACCGGATCACTGCCCACCAGGGCCTCCACCCCCCAACTGCGGGCCAGGGCGGCCGAGGCGCCATCGCGCCAGCTGATGGCGGTCGCCTGGGGCAACAGGGCCCGCACCAGGGCCCGGCTGCGCCGCCGCCGCAGCGGTCCCAGCCCCTGGGCCCACAGCACAACGGGTTTGCCCTGCAGCCGGGCCGCCGCCATCAACACCGCGTAATAGATGAGGCTGCGCAGGCTGGTGGCGTCCTGCAGCAAACTGCCTCCCCCCAGCACCAGGGCATCGCAGCCCGCCAGGGCCCGCAGCACCGCCGCCAAGCGGCTGCGATCGGTGGTCTGGACGCCAAAAAGCCGGCGCACCTGCTCCTGGTCGCGGGCGGTGACCACGGGCCGGCAGCCCCGGGGCAGCTGGTCCAACAGCACGGCCAGCAGGGCGTCATCGCCGAGGTTGTGCTCGCCGTAGTAGCCGCAGATCAGTACAGCCATCGCCAATCGCGGTGAAGCCATGCAGGCAGCCCGAAGCATTGCTGCCGAAGCTAGGCACCGATAGGTCGCTCCACCTGGGGGCTGGGGAGCTGGGGCAGCACGGCAGCCCTGCGGGCCCAGAGATTGATGTCTGATATATATAATCAGGGTTAAAACGGCTAAAGCCTGATGACCTTGATAGCGATCAACGTACTGCTGCTTCCTGATGCTGCCACGGCAGCAAAGGCGGTGAGTACAAATGCACAGCTGCTAAAGAACTATCCGGCCGGATTCGCGCTTGACGCTAACCATGCGCCCCATATCACCCTGCTGCAACAGTTTGTGCGAAGGGCAGATTTGGCTGCGGTTGCCAATGTGGTGACCGCGGTGCTGGGTAGCGAGCAGGCGGTGCAATGGCAAAGTACGGCGACTGGTTTCTATGATATGGCCTATAAGAATCTTGGGCTGGTGGGCATCGTTATCGAACCAACCGCGGAGCTGCGGCGACTTCAACAAACCATCATCGCTGCCGTCGCCCCGTTCGCTGCGGAGAACGGCACGGCCGAGGCTTTTGCACCCCGGGCCGACGGTGAGTCGATCAACCAAGCAACCATGGACTACGTGAACAACTTCGTCGGACCCTGCAGCGGCATCAATTACCACCCCCATGTGACCTGCGGCATTGGCAGCCGCGATTTTGTAGATGCCCTTAAAGCCGAGCCATTCGAGCCGATCAGCTTCCAGCCCGTTGGTGTGAGTATGTACCAAATAGGCGAATATGGTACTGCTCAAACCAAACTCTACGATTTTTCTGATGCTGGCTGACCCACTGCCCTCCTGGAATGGGGGCGCCGCCAAACAGGCGATTTTGGCATTCATCGCCAAGGTGACAAAGGCTGAATCAGCAGACTTTGTGCCCCTGGCAGAGCGCATCGCCGTATTCGATAACGACGGCTGTCTGTGGCCGGAAAATCCGCTGCCATTTCAGGTTGCCTTTGCCATCGACGAACTGCAAAGACGCCTCGTCAGCGAGCCCGAACTGGCTGCGGAGCCCATGGTGCAGGCCGCCTTAAGCGGGGATTTTGCCAAGCTGCTGGCCGGCGAGCATTTTGATGGCCTGATGCAGATCTTGGCGATCACCCATGCAGGCATGACGGCCGATGAGTTTGGCGCTGCCGTGCAGGCCTGGCTGCAAACGGCCCGCCATCCGCGATTCAAGCGGCCCTATGACGAACTCACCTACCAACCGATGCAGGAACTGTTGAGTCTGCTGCGGGCTAATGGCTTCAAAAACTTCATTGTTTCCGGTGGTGGTGCGGACTTCATGCGGGTCTGGGTGGAGCGGGTCTACGGCATCCCGCCAGAGCAAGTGGTGGGCTCGACAGCGCGGACGAAATATGAGCTGCGCGACAGCGGTCCGGTGCTGATCAAAACGCTCGATTATTTGTTCGTTAATGATAAGCAGGGCAAGCCCGTAGGCATTCATCAATTCATCGGCCGCAGGCCAATCCTGTGTTGTGGCAACAGCGATGGCGACAAGGCAATGTTGCAATACACCACCATCAACAACCCGCTGCCGAGTTTTGGCCTGATCATCCACCACACCGACGCCGAACGCGAGTATGCCTATGACGCCGAAACGAAGAGCACGGGCAAGCTAGTTGAAGCCCTGAAGGAGGCCCCCAGTCGCGGCTGGATCGTGGTGGATATGGAGCAGGACTGGAATGCCGTCTTTGGGAGAGGCTCGTAGGGCCCTACCTGATAACCTGCAGGCAATATCACTTCTCTATTATCTATGCGGTCCCATACCGGCACCCACACCCCATGAACCCGACCGTAAAAGGAGTTGCTTACGTGAGCGTCTGGGTGATGCTGTGGGGCACGGTATCGTCCCTGGCCGATTTCGTGCTGCTGCAACGCGATGTCTACGAAGGCGGCAGCAGCGGCCAGGCGATCACCTTTGCGGTCTACGGCATCGCCGCAGCGGTGTTGGCCGTGCGGCTGGCGGGTCGGTTCCTTAAACCTGAGGCATGAGGCCTGAGGCACTGCATCGGCTAGCCCTTCGACCCATGACGACAAGCACCGCTACTCTTAGCGCCCTGCGCTCCGGTCAGCTTGAGGGGATCACGCGGCTGGATCTTACCTGTGACCTGAGGGAATTTCCGCCGGAAATCTTCGAGTTAGCCGACAGCCTTGAGGTGCTGAATCTCTCGGGCAACTCGTTAGCCACACTCCCAGATGATTTATCGCGGCTAAGCAAGTTACGGGTTTTGTTCTGCTCGGATAATCGCTTTACCCGGCTGCCCGAGGTGCTGTCCACGTGCCCTCACCTTGAGATGGTGGGGTTTAAAGCCAACCGCATTAGGAAGGTATCAGCTGGCGCCATTGCGCCTGGGTTGCGCTGGTTGATCCTCACGGATAATCAAATTTCAGCGCTTCCCGACTCAATCGGCAGCTGTACGCGGCTGCAAAAACTAATGTTGGCCGGCAATCAACTGGAGGTTTTGCCGGAGGCGATGGGCGGCTGCGTTGGGCTGGAGCTGCTGCGGATATCGGCCAACCGGTTCGAGGCTTTGCCGGAGTGGCTGCTGCAACTACCGCGATTAACCTGGTTGGCGTTTGGCGGCAATCCGGTTGCAGCGGCGCCGTCGGCAGCGAGTGCGGCCGTGGCCCGGCTGCAATGGCAAGATATTGAATTGGCTGAAAAACTAGGTGAAGGCGCCTCGGGAGTTATTCACAAGGCTTACTGGCAGCCATCGCCGCAGGAGGCCGGGCAGCCCGTGGCGGTGAAATTGTTTAAGGGGGCGGTCACCAGTGACGGCTTTCCTGCAGAAGAAATGGCGGCCTGTTTGGCAGCGGGTAATCACCCTCACTTGATTGGGGTGATTGGTGAACTGAGCGGGCACCCGGAGGGCAGCAGCGGCTTGGTGATGCCGTGGGTCGACCCGGAATTTCGCAATCTGGCCGGACCACCTGATCTGACGACCTGCACAAGGGACATCTACGACGACGAGCAACGTTTCTCCTTGGCCATGGTGCTGGATCTGGCGCAGGGTTTGGCTGCTGCCGGCGAGCATCTGCACGCCAGGGGGATTTTGCATGGCGATTTTTATGCGCATAACGTGCTGTATCGGCCCGAGGGCGGTTGTTTTTTGGGGGACTTCGGGGCGGCCTCTTTTTACCCACCGCAGTCAAGTGACGGCGCCAATTTGTTTGAGGCGCTGGAAGTACGCGCCTTCGGTTGTTTGCTGGGCGAATTAATAGAACGCTGTGACAGCGAACAGGACGGGCGGCTGGCGTCGTTAAAGGCGCTGCAATTACGCTGCGCGGCAAGCGTGGCGGCGAGCCGGCCGCGGTTTGTGGAGCTGGTTGCGGAGTTGGCAGCCCTGTGACCTTGAGCCCAAGCTTCTGGCTGCGCTCAGCAATCGGTGCAGAGTTGCGATGACAGCTTGGGGTTGGCCTTGCCCTGGGAGTTGGAGGAGTTGGCTACGCCAAATCTAGGGCTATTACCGTCGACCCGACATAGACTTCAACCAATAGTTTTGCTTGACTGGATATGGGCAGAAGTCTGATCAGCAAGCTCGCCCGGCGAGCCGGCGCCAGGCCCTCGGTCTTCAGGCGCCGGGAGTTTTTGCTCAGCAACCGTGCCGCTGGCGCCGCCTTGGTGCTGGCGGATCGCCAGCACCAAGGCGGGCGGGTGCATTCGTTCAATAGCTTGCTGCCGGGCGAGAAGGTGGAAACGGGATGGCAGTTTATTGGGCTCAACCATCCCACCTGCCTGGCCCATGCCAAGCAGTTTGGCCTCGACCTCAACGAACTGCCCGAAGGCGAAGAGGCCGATTCGCCCATCCTAATTAACGGCCGAGCCTTGTTGGTAAGGAAGTGGCCCAACTGTGGAAGTTTCTCGATCAGGTGCAACAGAGCATGAATGGCGATGCCCTCACAATCAACCACCAGCAGCCCTGGCTAAGCACCAACGCTAAGCAGCTCGACGGCAATCTTTGGCGCAGGCAGCCCAGCGATGGCCCGACAGCCCGCTGGCGCGGCAGGGGGCGATAGCGAAGATCGCCAATGACATGTGTTGCTTGTCAGTCCATTTTAGTTACCTCGCCCTGTTGGCCGCGATTGCGGCCAACAGGCGTCGAGGCATTGGAAGCGAAAGTGAAAACTTCCGCTGCGCCTCCGGCAACCAATCCCTGACAAATGCCCTAGCCGGCGACATCGGCGCTGGCCATATCCTGCTGTGCTCGCCGGTGGCCGCGATCGACCTAACGGACCCGATCGCCAAGCTGACGCTGCAATCTGGGGCGGTGCGGGAGGGCTGGAGGGAGATGCGGTGGCGTTGATGGCACCGCCGACTACCGGATCGCCACCGGCAGCGCCATCAAAGTGCTGAACCGGGCTGATAAACCCTTCTGGCAGGCAGCCGGACTGGTGCCCGATTCACTTAGCGACGGGGCTGAGGGCATGACCTGGCGCGGCACCGCGAGCTGAACAAGCGGCAACTCGATATTCTTTATCCTGGGTTCAACAGCCACCAGCAGTCGCAGATTTTCTGCCTCTGGCCGAACGAGCGCTGGAGCCGCTGCAGCTATAGCGACCCGTCGTGGGCAAGGTGGGCAAGGTATTTCCTCAACTGGAGGGTGGCTGACAGGACAAGTTACTTATCACCGGTGAATACAACAGAGCCGGCTTCTACGGTTATATAAAAGGGGGCCTGCATAGCGGGGCGGTGCTGGCCAGCCGCCTGGATCACCGATTTAATATGATACAGTCGGGTTGAAGAGGTGGTGAATCAAGATTGGGGCATTGGGATTTAGGCAAGGCAAAACGGCGTCAATGCAAAAGGTCTGAAAAGATACAATATGTGCGCTAGATGCAAACAAGAATCGATACGCCAATATACAACATAAGTTTTAGTTCATGCATGATAGCTATTGTTAATTGATGTCAGCCATGAAGCGCCACTCAGTTCCCGATTCGATTGGATCTAACAGTGGCTTAGCCGTGGTAGCTGAGGGCTGCAGCAGAAGTAAATCCGCCACCCTTCTGGCTCTGGGGGCAGCTGTCCTTTTCTTCTGGGGAACATCAGCTCGAGCCTTTACTAACTTGGTGCAGAATGCGAGCTACGAGGTTAGTGGAGGCGCCGGCCAATTCCAGGGGCCGGGTTTTTGGTCCCAATTTTGTGGTTCCAGTGGTTGCGTGCCTCCTACAAGCGTTTCTAACTGGACAGTTACTGGGATGGGGCTAAGCATAGCTTCCATCAGGGATAATCATAATTTGACGCAATTGCCTACATTAGCGTCAGCGCCTCTTCCACTCGCTACTCAGGAACATTTTATTTTCAAGCAGATGGTGATGTTGGTGGCTCCTACAATGTTAGCATTTCCCAAATGGACAACTTGATGGCGGGCAAAGCATATCATTTGTCGTTCAACTGGGCAGCTTCCCCTTATTTTCAAGATACTTTGATTACAAGTGGCTGGGATATCATTTTCGGCTCGGACCAAGATCAAGTAAGAGCCTCTGCTGGCCCAAACACCTTCAGTGGTTGGATTGCATACACCAAAACTTTCACCCTAACCTCCACTGGTTTGCAGATAGTTAAATTCATCTCAAGTTGCACTCCTGCTGGTATGCCTCCCATGTCCCTGCTTGATAACGTCCAGCTTCGTGAGATGCCCCCCGTGCCTGGCCCCTTGGCCGTTCTCGGTGCGGCAGCCGCCTACGGCTACAGCCGCCACCTGCGCCAGCGCATTCGACGCGACTGATCAACGCCCCACGGGGATCGGCTGAGGTTCACACCCATTTCTCTAGATCAGGTCCCGCTCGAATCCCCTGTACCGATGCCTGCCCAGCCCTTGATAGAACTGTTCAGTTTGCTGGTGTGGCTGGGCCTGCTGGGTCTGATCTTTATTCCGTTGGAGCGCCTATTTCCGCTTAAGCGTGCTCGCATCCTGCGTCCCTAGTTCCGGGCCGACCTCGACTATTACTTTATCAATGGGCTGCTGCCCAGGCTGCTCCTGATCCTGCCCCTCTCCTGCCTGGCTTGGGCGGTGCGCCAACTCCACCCCATCCCCTTCTACGGCTGGGCGGCCTCCATGCCATGGCGTGAACGGCTGCTCTTGATGATCCTGGTGGCCAAGTTGGGGGGTTACTGGGGCCATCGCCTCAGCCACAAAGTACCCTGGTATTGGCGTTTCCACGCCGTGCAACACTCCGCAGCCCATATCGACTGGCTGGTCAATAGCTGCGCCCGTCCATTCTATATGGCCTTTGGCCGTTTCTCTGCTTTGATGACGGTGTATCTGGTTGGTCTGGCCCAACCAAGTGGAGCCAGCCCAGACCAACTGCCGATACTTTACACGGTGATCGCCACCACCTAGACCTTTTTTGTACATGCCAATCTGAACTGGCGGCTGGGCTGGCTAGAACTGTTAATCGCCACGCCCGCATTCCACCACTGGCACCACACCAACGAAGACATGAGCCATATCAATAAAAACTATGCCACCTTTCTGCCCCTGATGGACAGGATCTTTGGCTCGTATTATCTGCCGAGTAAACGCTGGCCGCTGTCCTATGGGCTACTTGAGGCCCAGGATAGGGAGGGGGAGAAGGTATCTGTTGGCTAAGTAGGTAGGAAGGTTTTAGCGTTCGGCTTGTGTTTGATTGAATCATATCCCTAAGGCTGGATAAGGTGGCAGAAAAACAGCTAGCCAGGATGAATGGCGTAAGCCAAGTCATTATGGGTAAATATTTGTTTTAAAGCCAGGCGGCTGCAATCACCGGATTAAGAGGAATAGAATAGTTATCAGATAGGGCAGTCTGACCAACAGTGGGTGGTAAAAAAGCTGCCATCGCACTAACAAGAGCATTGACATTTGTGTTCGATAAAACCTTTCCATCACCAGAGTGGAAACGTTCGATCTGCTGGAAACTGCTTGTATACCAGTTTTTGATAGTGACACCTTCTGTTGATCCAATTCTTGTCACTTCCAGATCAGTCCCTGACTTCTGAAACCAAAGCAAGTTGGCATTGATTCCACTCCCAAAGATGATAGAATCAGTTCCATACCAGCCAAAGTCATTGATGACATCCTTGCCATCACCAATCTGAAATAGGTAGGTATCACCAAACCAGCTATCGCTGGCCTGCAGCAGGTCATCACCACTGCCGCCTGCAAAACTGCCGCGGGCGTGAATGGTGTCGTTACCGGCTCCACCGCGTAGGGTATTGGTGCCGGAGTAGTCTGTAATCAGGTCGTTGCCGTCGCCAGCATCGATTAGGTCATCGCCGCCGTCTCCGTTGAGGGAATCGTTGCCGCTACCGCCAAGTAGGCTGTCATGACCGGCGCCGCCGCTGAGGCTATCGTTGCCATCGCCAGCATCGAGCAGATCGAGGCCATGCCAACCGACCAGGGTATCGGCATTGCTGCCGCCGGCAGAAAGAATGGGTGTACTTGCGATGGTGTCGACATTCCAGCTGCTGCCATTTGCAAAGCGAACCTGCTCGATATACTGCAGGCTGCTAGAAAACCAATTCTTAACTAAGATCTGGTCATTGGCATTAAGGAACAAGCCCAGGTCAAGGCCGACGCGATGGAGCATCAATTCGGAGGGATTGATACCTGCACCGAAAGAGATAGAATCAGTTCCATACCAGCCAAAGTCATTGATGACATCCTTGCCATCGCCTATCTGGAATAGGTAGGTATCACCAAACCAGCTATCGCTGGCCTGCAGCAGGTCGTCACCACTGC
>CAMDWF010000052.1 GCA_945878795.1 Synechococcus sp. UW140 | reverse complement strand
GACGGGGGTCTCGAGCAGGGCGGGGGAGGAGCTGTCCCCGTCCAGGCGCAAATCGACGCCGGTCGCAAGGGAATCACTGACGTGAGGTGCCACGTCAAGATTAGCAGCGGGAAGAGCGCTGCCCGAAGAGGGATGGGTCAAGGAAGGGGGCCTGCGTGGGCCAGTGATCCTTCAACGCAGGCACGCAGCGACCCTGGGTGGGAGAAGAATCTCCCGCGCTGCACCGCCTCAATCAAAGGTTTGAATCCAAAATCTAACACATCGCCTGCCCCCCAAGTTGTCGTAGGGGGCACTGGGGGAGTCAAGCCGGCTCGCAACGGCCGTAATCATCCTCAAGTCGCTCAATATCGTCTTCCCGCAGGACAATGCCCCGCTGGACCTCCAAGATCTCCAGACCCTCCGGACCGGCGCTGGCGCGATGGACGCAGGTGACGGGCACCGCCAACAATTGGCCCGGCTGCACCGTGAGACTGGCTTCGCCCAGCTGCACGACCCCCTGGCCGGCCAGCACCAGCCACTGCTCGCTGCGTTGGTGGTGCCGTTGCAAACTGAAGCGCTGGTTGGGTTCCAGGTGCAGCCGCTTGACCTGGTAGCCCTTGCCAACGGCAAGCACTTCGTACCAGCCCCAGGGGCGATGGCAACGGAGGCCTGGGGGTGGTTCGCTGGTGGCTGGATTCATGCTGGCGTGATCCGCCGTTGCATGGTCTGCTGTGGCGGTGTACTTAGACGCGGCGGGGTTTGGCTTTGAAGGAACGAAGTTGGCAGGGTCCATGCAGGCTGGCTGGCCTAAATGCGGCCAGGTTGGTACTAATCGGGTCGGGCCTGGTCGGTCCGAGCGCAGATCAGCCCCGGCCGCATGAACAGGGTAAGCACCCCATAGTCAAATAGCATTATGGACCGGGTTGCATCATTCAGTCCTACGGGGCCGTCAGTCACCACGACCCCATGTGAACCAATGCATTAGGCAAGATTGCAAAGAGAAAAACATCAAGTCTCGCAAGGCCCTTGTGCGAGTTATTGGTTAAACCGTCACCACCCTCACGAACTTCATACTTACTTATTCACTATATTGCTTAATTGCTAATATATTGTGCAAATATTAGTACTAAGGACTTCGCAGAGGTCTTGCGGGGACAGGAGATGGAGCGGTTACCGCTGATGGACTTTGCGTGGAGCTGCGGGCAGAATTTATAACAGTATTTAAGAGATTAAAAATGCCAAACAATCCAAAAGCAAGCGTAAGAATGCCTAGTCCCTGAAACAAAATATTTGTACTAGCTTTAACACCCAATGCAATCAAATTTTGCTTCAAGTCGTTAACTTTATCGTCTAAACTTTCTACCTTAATAGTTGTTCGTTCGGTCGATTCTTTTAATGCCGATAAAGTACCATCAATCTTTGCAACTTTATTGTCTAAACTTTCTACCTTAATAGTTGTTCGTTCGTTCGATTCTTTTAATGCCGATAAAGTACCATCAATCTTTGCATTGTCAATTCTTACATTATCAACTTTATCCGTCAGATCCTGAACCTTATCGCTCAGATCATGGAGTGCCCCGACCATGGTTTCAAGTGTAATATTTACTTTTTGTCCCAAACTTGAAATGGTCGGAGGTCTTGACTCGTGAAAATCGCTCGATTCCATGGCAAGGTCACTTTTAAGGAAGGGTCGGGGCGGGGCTTCTGCTGCCCCTTTCACACACATCAAGCAACTTTAGGCGAGACATGCCCTAAGCATCCCAAGTAAGCGGGCCAGCCTGCGGATCGGATGAGGCAAGTAAAGCGGTCTTGGCCACAACATGGCCCGATGTTTCGAGATCTGAAGAGCGAGCAAGGCTGAAAGCAGCGGGTCAAAAGGGGCAGGGTCAGCCATCTGGTAAGGCGAAGCGCTCCCGATAGGTTCGCCATCGCCGTCTCAGCCTTCAATCGATTTGGCGTAGCCCACGTGGCGGGTCGTACGCCCATCGATCGCTCAGCCGCCGCTGCGGGCAGTATTACCGGCCAAGTGCGGAGTGACGCCCAGCCGCCTCATCTCAGCCACGAACCCTTTCGTGTCGTAGTTCGTGTCGCGGTTGAACAGATGGACGCCCTTACAAGGCATACAGCCTGCAGAAGGGGAAGATGACCGGCCAGTCGGGATGCCCCCACCACCAAATCGCGCCAAAGCTGGTGATAGGCGACTTCGATCAAGCCGGACCATTAACCCTGCCCGTCACCAACAAGGCCCGATGCCGAGCCCTGGTCAACGCCGTATAAAGCAGGCGCGGATCGCGGGGTTCGCCGGGGGGCACCAGCACGATCACCTCCTCCGCCTCGCTGCCCTGGGCCTTGTGCACCGTGAGGGCCAGGGCCGGCTCCACGGCGCCCGCCAACTGGGCCGGATGAAGTCGCTGGCTGGGGTCGGGACCAAACACCAACCAGCGTTGGAAATCCCGGTTGGAATCCAAGCTGAAATCAGGGCCGGTAGCGGGCGAATCACCCACCACCACCCCCAGATCGCCATTGGCCAGGCCCAGGTCATCGCGGTTGCGCAGGCAAATGACGGGAGTGCCGCAGGGCCAGCGGGCTGGATCCGCCGCGGCCTCCCCCAACAGCAAGCGATGCAAGGTCTCCACCCCCCAGCGTCCCCGTCGCTGGGGGGTCAATAGCAACAGCCGATCGCGTTGGGCCAACAACGCCTCCACGGCCCCCTCCCGCGCCAGCTCGGCCAGCTTGAGCCGGTGCTGCTGCAGGCGTTGCAGCACCGGCTCGGGCAGGGACACGGACCAACCGGTCCAGGGCACCTCCAGCCATTGAAGGTTGTCGTCTTCCCCCAGACGCTGCAGCTGGGGACGCAACAGCTCCAGCAGGGCCTCGCCGCCAGGGACCGTGGCGGCATCCGGCCCATCGGCCCCACCCCACTGGCGCAGGGTCGCCGCCACAGAGGCGATGGCACCGGCATGGCGATAGGTGGTTTCCAGGCGCACGGCGGCAGCGCCCAGGGCCGTCCGGGGGGCGGGCCGCTGCAGGGCAGCCAGCACGGCGCCGGGGGCCACCGGCGGCAATTGGGCCGGATCGCCCACCAACACCAGCCGGCAGCTGGCGGGCAGGGCCTCCACCAGGGCCGCCATCAACTCCAGATCCACCATCGACACCTCATCGACGATCAGCAGATCCAGCCGCAGGGGATGGTGGCGGTTGCGCAGAAAACGGTCGCCACGTTGCTCCAGCAAGCGGTGCAATGTCGAGCAGGGATGGCGATCGCCGCTGGCCTGGCCCAGGCGTGCTGCCGCCTTGCCCGTCGGGGCCGCCAGGTGGATGCGGGCCCGGGGGCAAAGCTGTTGCACCGCGTTGATCATGGCGGCGACGGTGCTGGTCTTGCCCGTGCCCGGGCCCCCCTCCAGCAGCACCAAGCCCCTGGCCAACACCGCCGCAACCGCCCGTCGCTGCTGGTCGTCGAGGCGGGCGGCAGGAGTTGCCGCGGCCAGGCTCGCCGCTGCTATCGCGGGCTCTCCTGCCAAGGGTTGATCTGCCGCAGGCTCCCCTGCCACCGAAACATCTGCCGCGGCCGGCCAGGCCGGCGGTGGGGCCTGGGCCCTTTCCACCAGGGCATCGAGCACCTGCTGCAAGCGCTGCTGCCAGCGGCGCCAAGCCAGCCGCTGGCCCTGCAAAACAAGGGGGCTGTCGCTGGCCTGGACCAGGGCTGAGCGCTGCAGGTGGGCCAGAGAATCGGGCCCATCCGCCTGGGCCAATCCCTGGCCCTGCTGCAGTGAAGGGGGGAGGGGGCATTCCAGTTCCCCGGCCGCCAAGGCCAGGGTCAAGGCCGCAATCGCCTCGCTGACCAGCGGATCCGCCGGTACCCCATAAAGCCTTGGCAGGGCTTCAACCAGGGACTCCTGCAGGGCGGTGAGCCAGGGTGGTTCCTGGGTTTGCGCGGCGTCATCGCCCTGGGGCGGTATGCCTGGGCTGCGGTCCGGGCTGGAGTCTGGGTTGGTGGGGTCTGGCCGGTTAGTCATGACCCTCGCTCCGGCGCTGCCAGCGCCCCATCCAGGGCCAGCAAGCGCCCCAGGGGGGGGGACTCCACCACCATGCCGGGGATATCGGGGCTGCTGCCTGCAACACCGGCATCCCAATCATCCGGCGCCACGGGCCCGGGGGCACCACGCAGAAAGACATAGGCGTAACCCCCCAGATCCCGCTCGGGCCGATAGTCGGGCTGGCGCCAGCCCAGGTAGCGATGCAGAGCCACCAGATAAAGATGGGCCTGCAGCGGATAGTGATTTGCGGCCATCAAGGTGGCCATCGCCCCGCGGTCGTAATGGCTGGGCCCACAGGCCACGGGCCGGCCCGCGCTGTCCCGGCGTCCCAGCCAATTGCTCTTCCAGTCGAGCACCCACCAGCGACCCCGACCGGCCGGATCAGGGGCCTGGAAGAGGAGGTCGATGGAGCCGGTGAGGAAACCCCGGCTGGCAATCGGTAACTGGGCCACCTGCTTGGCGTAGTCGGCCCCAAAGGGCCCACCGGGGTGGTCGGCGAAGGCGGCGGCAAGGGCCTCGGCCCGCACCGAACCCAAGGTGAGATCGAAATTCATCTCATTGAGCCACTGGCCCGCCGCCAGATCCGCCAACCGCAGGCCCCCGAGCGGCCCGCCAAAGGGGGTGAGACGCACCTGCTCCAACCCCGCCAGCAGGGGCTCGATGGGTTGGGAGGCCAGCCCCGCCCGGCGCAGTTCCGTCTGCACCTGCTCCCCCACCAAATCCTGCTGCCAGGGGATGCTGTAATCCAGACCCTCAAGAATGCGGTGCAGGCAATCGCCGGCGGCGGCCCCCCGGGGAAAGTCCGCCAGGGGGCCGTTGTCCGGCCATTGGGGGTCAGGGACAGGCCCCGCAGCTGGGGGTCCGCCGCCCACAAGGGTCTCCTCCAGCTCGGCGCTGGGGTCCAGGGTGTCCCGGCCCTCGTCGAGGGATCGGGGGGCTAATCCCGCCGCCAGGACGGAACGGTCCGGCTGGGGCACTTCGTGGGTCCAGGCGGTGTAGCTGGCGCGCCCCCAGCGGCGATCGAAAGGGCGCAGCGGCACCGGACCCAGGGCCAGGGGGGGCGCCCCATTGCCGGCCGCAGTCAGGACCTGATCTGGGGCAGGGGGGGGATCGATCAGGCGCACGGGCAGGGCCCTTTGCTCCAGTTGCTGCTCCAGCCGCCGCCGCCACTCCAGGGCGGAAACCCCCGCAAGGGGGTCGTGGTCGGGGGCCGCCAGGGGCTCCTCGGGGAACAGCCAGGGCAGCAGGGGACTGGCCCCCTGATGGGCCACCGGCCCCCAGGCCAGCACCAGCAGGTGTTCGGCCCGGGTCATGGCGACATAGGCCAGGCGCTCCGCCTCCGCCTGCTCGGCGGCACGCTCCTGGCTGTGGGCTGCATATCCCAAGCCCCAGCGCCGATCCAGGTGCAGATCGAGGTGGGGTTGGGCGGCGTTAGGAGGCTGCCAACGGCAGCCCAGGGGCGCACTGCCGCCACGGGTGGCGCCGGGGGCCTGCCAGAGATAGGGGGAGATCACCACTGGAAACTGCAGACCCTTGCTGCGGTGGATGGTGACGACAGCCACGGCGCCGTCGATGCGGTCGCTGTTGGCCTGGTGGTCGTCCGGTAAGGGACGATCTTCGCTGTGGCGCAGCCGCCGCAGCCAATCGGCCAGGGCGGCGGGCCCCAGGCCCTCGGCATGGCGCTGGCGTTCCACCAGCCCGGCCACCTGTTCCAGATCCGCCAATGAACGGCCTCCCCCGCCCGACAACCGGGCCAGGTTGTCACTGCCGAGCAGGTCCGCCAGCACCCCCAACAGGCCCCGACGCTCCAGCCCGGCGGCCAGGGCCTGCAGCCGGGCCGCCAGGGCACTCCAACGGCCGGGATCCGCCGCCTGAACGGTGCGGGCACTCCAGCCGATCAGGGGCGAGGCCGCCAGCAGCCGCAGGCGATTGGGATCGGCCGGATCGGCCAGGGCATCCAGGAAGCGCTGCAAAAAAGTGGCCCCCGCCGTGGCGAACACATCCGCCTGGCTGACCAGGCGCGAGGCAATGCCCTGGCGCTGCAGGGCCTGCCGCAAAGCTTCCGCCTGGCGGTGCCGGCTGACCAACAGACAGATGTCCTCCGGGCCCAGGAAACGGGATTCGCCGCCCTGGCACAACAGGGGTCGGCGGGCCAGCAAGTCGGCGGTGGCCGCAGCGATCAGGCCGGGCAAGCGCCCTTCCCAGTCCGTACGGCTGGGACCCTTGCCCTCTGGCTGTTTGCCATCGGCCTCCTCCTCCTCCAGCTTGGGCCCGAGCCAGAGCAACTCGATCGCCGGCCCGGGCGGCCCGGAGCGATCGGCCCGGGCCAGCACCGCTGGCACCTCCAGGCCCGAGCGCACCAGTCCGGGCGCCAAAAGGTGGTTGAGCCCATCGATCAACTCCGCCGTCGAGCGCCGATTCTCATCGAGCTGATACAACGCCCCCGCTTCGCCCCGGGCCGCCAGATAGGTGGCCAAGTCCCCGCCGCGGAAGCGGTAGATCGCCTGCTTCGGATCCCCCACCATGACAAGACGATGGGCCCCAGCCCCAAAGGCCTGGCGCAGGATGCGCCACTGGATCGGATCGGTGTCTTGAAATTCGTCGATCAGGGCCGCGTCGTAGCGGGCCGCCACGGCAGCCAAAAGGGGCGTGCCCTCCCCAGGGGCCCCCACCCCCGGATCGAGGGCCTCCAATAACCCGGCAAAGCTGGTGGCCCCACCCCGCTGCCGCCGGTGGCGCAATTCCCGCCGACCCCAATGGCAGGCGTGGGCCAGCAACGCCTCCGCCGGGCCATCCACCAGGGCCGCGACCGCCTCCAGCAGGGGGCGCTGGGGCAAGCTGGGAGCCGAGCCATGGCCCTCGGCCTTGCGGGCCTGACTGCTGAAGGACCCGGGATGGAAGATGTCGGCGAGCTCCTTCTGCCGCAGCACCGCCTCGTAATCGCCTGCGGCGACCTGGGCTTCTGCACCGGCTAACCAGGCCTCCACCTTGGCCCGGGGACCGCCATTGCGAAAACGCCGCGAATACAAACCGGTTTTGGCGCCGCTGGCGCTATGCCATTGCTCGGCGGCGGCCTCAAAATCCTGCTGCAGGGCCTCACTGCGCAGGTCCCACTCCTTTCGAAACTGGCTCCAGCTGCGTTGCCAGAGGGCGGGCCACTGGTCGGCGAAGGGCAGTTCCAGCTCCAGGCCGGCGGGCAGGGGATCCAGCGCTAAAGCCGGATCGCCATCCAGGCGCAGCAGCAGGGAGGCGATGGCTTCAGGGTTAACCCCGCAGGCCCCCAACCCGGCAAGGCTTGGGGCGCTCAAGGGCAGCACCTGGCGCTGCCAGTAGTCATGCACCACCTCTTCGATCAGGCGGCTGGCATCGCCCTCCAGCCGTTGCTGGGGGGAGCAGCCGGCCTCCAGGGACTGGCGCTCCAGGGTGCGGCGGCAGAAACCGTGAATGGTGGTGATGTCGGCCCCATCGAGTTCTTCGAGGGCCAACAACAGCATGCCCCGCAGGCGATCCACGGGCTGGGCAGCCTGCATAGCCAGCCGCTCCAGCCACTCGAGTAACACAGGATCAACCCTGGCCACATCCGGGGCCGGCCCTGGCCCTGCCGCTGCCAGGGGGCCCCGATGGCCCCCTTCCAAAGAGGCCAAGGCCTCCTGCAGCCGCCGACCAATGCGATCGCGCAGCTCGGCGGCGGCCGCCTCGGTGTAGGTGACCACCAACAGGCGGCGCAGGCTCAGGCCCTCCTCCGTCACCAGGCGCAACACCAGGTGGGCCAAAGCAAAGGTCTTGCCGGTGCCGGCACTCGCCTCCAGCAGGCGAATGCCGCAATCAAGGGGAAAGCTGTTGGCCTCAAAGGGCTGCAGGCGGGGGCTCATGGCGTCACCGATGACATCTCCGTTGACCTCTCCGTTGATTTCTGCTTGGGCTTCACCATGGCAGCAATGATCGGGCCGTAAAGCTCGGCGGCCAAGGGGCCAAAGGCCCCATCGATCAAGCGGCCGGCGGGAAGATCGGCGCCAAAGCAGACCACCATCTCTTCCCTCAGCCGTTCCCCCCTGCGGCGGACATGGCCCTCCCAGGCCTCCGTCGCCTGGGCGTCGCCACTGCCGGCCTTGGCCTGCTCATGGCTGACCCAGGCCCAACCCGAATCCGGCGGCACCGGCCAGCACACCTGCCTGCCCCGCCGGGCGAGGGCCTCCAACCGCTCCAGCTCCTGCCGCGCAGCCTCGACGTCCAGGGGCCCCAGGGTGAGGGCTGCGGCAAAGCCATCGTGGCTGTCGCGGGCAATCAACACCCCCTGGCGAGGTGAAGTGGCGCAGGCGGCGGCCAACACCAGCTGCAGCCAAAGATCGACAAATTGGGCCGTGCCGGCCTTGGCGGGATGGCAAACCACCACACTGTCGCCCTGCCACAGGGGCGCCGCCTGCCAGGCTCTCCAGGCCAGCGGTTCGCAACTGGAAGGCCCCAAGGCCGCCCTGGCGTCCTGCAGGGTCTGCCAGCGACGTTGCAGGGTGCGGGCCTCCAGTTCGCCGCCGCCCTGGGGGGGCAGCTGGCCGGTGCCGCGACACCAGAGCAGCCAATCGGCGCTCTCCCCAGGCCCGGCCATGGGGCTCTCCGCCACCAGCCCCTGACGCAGCAAGGCGACCCGCGCCCGCTCCGGCAGGGTGAGGGGTTCCAGGTCCTCGATCGGTCGGGCCCACTCCCCAGGCCGCAATCCCAGTTCGCGCAACCAGGTCTTCTGGGGGGCCATCAGCCACTGGCGCAGGGCCTCAAAATGCTCCTGGGGCCCTACTTGCGAGGGGGATTCTCGGCTGGAAGGGGGCAGGGCCGAACGGCTCGGCGGCGCGGCGGCCCGGGGAGCGGTCTCGGGCATGGGCCCGGCCGCCCAGGGCTGGCTCGGGGGGGGCTGCTGCTCCAGCAACTGGCGGGCGGCCAGGAGGCGACGGTCGCAGCTGGCGGGGGGGAGATCGCCCTGGGGCAAGAAATTACGACGATCCAGGGGGCTGGCGGCGTGGACGATCTCCAGCCCCGAGGCCTGGGCCCCTAATTGCTCCTGCAGCCACTGCAACCACTGGCGCACCGGGGCAGAGGGCGGCCGTTCCTCCCCCTTGCGTTCATCCCGGCAGCTCCAGGTGATCAGCAGATGGTCCCGGGCCGAGAGCAGGGCTTCCATCAAAACGTATCGGTCCTGATCGGCCGGGTGGGGATCCCCCAGCAGGCGCTGCTGCTCCATCAGGTGAAACGCCGGCCGGTTGCGCTGGCGGGGGAACAGATCGGCGTCCAGGCCCATCAGCACGATGACGCGGTGGGGGATGGCGCGCATCGGCTCGAGGGCACTGATGGTGAGCGTGCCGCTGCGGTGGCCGAAGCGGCCGCTGTCGATCGCCAACTGCTCATCCAGCAGGGCCGCCACCACGGCCGCCTCCAGCACCAGGGGATTGGCCGTGCCAGCGGCCTCCTGCCAGGCGTTGATGGCTGCCTGCAACAGCGGCAATTCCCAGGCCGCTTGGCCCCCATCGTCAAACAAATCCAGCAGCAGTTCCTGGAGCCGGGCCGCCCAGACGGCGCTGGTGCCGGGCTGGCGCAGCTGGCCCAGCCAATGGCGAAGCCGGGTCAGGAGATGCAACCAGCGGCCGGTGCGTTCCAGGTCGGCGCCACTGGCGGCGGGGGCAACGCCACCGGGGGCCAGGCCGGGAGTTTCGGGCAACACCAGGGCAAGCAAGAGGCGATCGATCACCCAAGCGAGGCTGTGGGTCGGGTCGCCGCCCCGCTCATTGCCATCGAGTCCCCAGCGGAAGCCACTGCGCTGCAGCAGCTGGTTGAGCTCCGTCACCTCCGGTGCCGTCAGGCCAAAACGGCCGCGCAGGGGCTGGGCTTCCAGCAACCCTTCCAGGGCGGTGGCGGTGAGGCGATCGCCAGCCACCCGCAGCAGGCCCAGGAGGGTGCGGGCGATGCCCGCCTCACTCTGCTGGCTGCGATCGGTGAGCCGCCAGGGCAGATCCACCCCCGTCGCCTCCCGATCGCCGAACACCGAGGCCAGCAACGGCGCGAAGCCATCCACATCAGGGGTCATCACCAAGATGTCGCGGGGCTCAAGGCTGGGGTCGGCCGCCAGCAACTGCAACAGCCGATCCCGCACGATCTGCACCTGGCGCAGGGGCCCCGGACAGCCGTGAAATTCAAGGGAGGTGTCCTGGGGGGAACGCACCAGGGGGCAGGGGTTGGCGGCATCGGCCAACTGCTGCTGCAGCTGCTGCAGCAACGGCGCTGCTGCCGGCGCTGCATCGCCCTGGGCTCGGGCCGTGACCGGCAGAAAAAACAGATCCAGCTCCTGCTGCCGGCCCAGGAGGGCCTCGCCCGTACCCTCCAGCAATTGCTGAAATTCGGCGCCGAGGCGCCCGAAACGGGCCTCTAGCCCAGGGGCCTGCAACAACCAATCGAGGGCGAGGGGTTCCTTGAGGGCCAGGGCATCCGTTAATTGCTGGCGGCGGTCAACGCAGCGTTGCCAAAGGTCCTGGCAGGGGGTCAGCAAAAACAGATCCACCGGCAGGACGGCGCTCAGGGCCTGAAGCAACTGCACCTGAACCGGCGCCAGGCTGCTGAGACCAAACAACCGCAAACCCCCGGCGAAGGCTGCCAAGCGCGCGCGCAGAGTCGCCGAAGGGGGCTGGCGCAATCGCTCCATTGCCGCCTGGGCCCTGAGGGCAAAGGGCTGCCGCGCCAGCTTGCGGCGCAGGAGGCGATAGAGATGGGGCTGCCACGACTGACTGGTGGACAGGGGGCGGCGGCGGCCATCGACGTCCTG
>CAMDWF010000051.1 GCA_945878795.1 Synechococcus sp. UW140 | reverse complement strand
AGGATCCCCAGGGACTGGCCCTCAGTAACGCGGTGCTGCGGGACGTTCTGGAATGGTGTCGGGAGCAGCAGCAGCCCGGGGCTGCTGCTGGCCGTTGACCCAGTCCCGCAAGGCGCCGACCGTCAGATCCCGGCCTTGGATCAAGGGAGGACTGAAGGGGGGCTGGCGGGGGGTCAGGCCAAGCAGGTCGGCGGTGACCCGCACCTGACCATCACAGCCCTCGCCGGCACCGATGCCGATCACCGGAATCACCAGTTCGGCCCTGAGGGAGGCCGCCAGGGCTGGCGGCACATGTTCGAGAACCAGGGAGAAGCATCCCTGGGACTGCAGGGCCAGCGCCTGGCGCCGCAGGCGCTCTTGGCTAATGGGATCCTCCGCCTGGCGGCGATAGCCCAGGCGGTGCACCGACTGGGGGGTGAGGCCCAGGTGGCCCATCACCGGGATGCCAGCCCTGACGGCCCGGTCAATGACGGCCAGGGTTTCCGGTTCTGCCCCTTCCAGTTTGACGGCGGCGGCAGTTGTTTCCTTGAGCACCCGGCCAGCCGCCGCCACGGCGTCATCGAGGCCGCATTGATAGCTGAGGAACGGCAGATCGCAGATCAGCAGCGGCGCATCGGTCCCACAAGCCAGGGCCAGGCCCCGGCCGGCGGCCCGGCAGTGGTGCAGCATCTCGTCCAGGGTCACCGGCAGGGTGGTGGCGTGGCCCAGCACCACCATGGCAAGCGAATCCCCCACCAGGACCGCATCGGCACCGGACTGGGCCACCAGGGCCGCCGAAAGGGCATCCCAGGCCGTGAGGATGGTGATCGGCCGACCCGATTGTTTGCGCGACAGCCAATCACCGGGGCGCTTGGGCACGGCGGAAGTCCTGAACCGCCTCATTGCTAGCATCAACCAGACTCGGACCCACGCGGCCAGGACGCCCAAACCTGGTCAGAACCGGAAGGGAGCAGCCACACGGGATGCTCTTGGCAGGCGTGGACTCCGGGTCACCCATTCGGCCAACCCAGGACCCAAGCTGATCAATCCTGGCTTGCCGCCAAACAACCCCCTGACCAACAGCAGCCCAATACCTGCCAGTCGCCCTTGGCTGGCAGGTATTGGGTCTAAGCGCCCCCCTTTTCGCTCCAGTCGGGGGGCCTTGGCATCGGCTTGGCCCCGCCCCGTTAATCCTGGCCCATTTGACGGTTGATCAGAAAGGGAGGAATTTTGGCACCCCGTTCTGTTGCGGTGTCGGGTAGCCGCTCCATGAAGGCGGGGTTGCTGCGTTGTACGGGCCTGTAGTTGCCCCCACTTTCAAAGCCGGTGGCGATGACGGTGACATGGATCTCCCCTTCCAGGCTTTCGTCTACAACGGCACCCACAATGATGTTGGCGTCAGGATCGACCACGTCATAGATGCATTCCGAGGCGGTGGTCATGTCCTCAAGGGTCATGTCTTTGCCGCCGCTGATATTGATCACACAGCCCTTAGCGCCGTCAATCCGGGCTGACTCCAGCAGGGGACTGGTCATGGCGGCCTGGGCCGCTTCGAGGGCGCGGGAGCGGCCCGAACCGACACCAATGCCCAAGAGGGCCGTGCCGGCATCGGCCATCACCGACCGCACGTCGGCGAAGTCGACGTTGACCAGACCTGCTTTGGTGATGATGTCCGTGATCCCCTTGACCCCCATGCGCAGGACGTCATCGGCGGCGCGGAATGCTTCCTGCAGGGGGGCCCCAGCTATCGCCTCCCGAAGTCGGTCATTGGGAATGACAATCAATGTATCCACGTGTTCGGCTAGCCGGGCAATGCCCTCCTCGGCCTGCCGCAGCCGCTTGCGGCCCTCAAAGCCAAAGGGCTTGGTGACTATCCCCACCGTGAGGGCGCCGCATTCCTTGGCCACCTCCGCCAGAATCGGTGCAGCACCGGTGCCCGTACCTCCCCCCATGCCGGCGGCAATGAACACCAGATCTGCACCTGCCAGAGATTCCTGCAGTTCTGCCCGTGATTCCTCAGCGGCTTTTTGACCGATGACGGGATTACCACCGGCCCCCAGGCCCCGGGTCAATTTTTGTCCCAGCTGAATGCGTTGGGCGGCTGCGGACTGCAGCAACGCTTGGGCATCGGTGTTGAGCACGCGGTAGCCGACGCCCTTCAAGTCACTGGCAATCATGCGATTCACCGCATTGCTGCCACCGCCACCGACCCCTATGACCTCGATGCGTGCCGACTGACTGGGAACAATGCCATTGGTGCCTTGGGCATTCTGGCTCATCTCCTTGGGCTCCAGGGGGAAGGCGGATGGGGTCGGCAGATCGCTGTTGGGGTCTTGGCAGTCACGCGTCATTGGGGTGGGCGTGAGATTGCCGTTGATCTGAGGCTGCATTATGTCGTTAGCGGGATCTGTCGGGATCTCAGGACAGGGGGACAAGGCCAGGGTGGGAGCAGAAGGGCCGCCAGGCAAGCCGGTGTCAGCGTTGGCTCGCGACTTTACTGGGCTCCGCGGGGTGGGACGGCCGGAACGGCGACGGGGCTGGGGGCTTGGCCCCTGCTCATGCCGCCCGGATTGGCGTTTGCGGGGGGGGGCGTGGTGGCTCCCACGCTCAATTCGGGCTGATCCGGATCGGTCAGATCGACGCTGCCCGGCCGCCGGCTGCCCAGCTTCTCGGGCAGGTCCTTGTTGAGGTGGAGCAGGGCCAGCAGGCGGCGATCCAATTGGCCATCCTCCAGGCCCAGACGCACGGCCCCCAGGTTGCCGGTCGTCACCCACAGGTTGCCCTCGGGATCAAAACGGATTTCCCGCAATCCACCCTGAAAGTCCTCCCGCACCTCCAGCAACCTGGCGATGGTGGCGCGGTGACGCTCGCTCCAACCCAGCACCTTGAGGGAAAGATCTCCAGGGCTGGCGAGGCCATGGGTCTGGCGTTCACTGATCCAGGCGCCGCGTTGATCGACAAAACCCCGGGCTAGGCCGCCCGATTGCTGGCGCTCGGCCCGGGCCACCACCTGGCGGTCCTTCAGCTCGATGCGAAGGCGGGGGGGCATCATCAATCGGCTGACGCGCACCTGTTCCACGGGCAGGCTGTCGCTGAGGCTGCGGCTGATCTCACTGGGTTGGAGTCCCAGCAGCGGCTGGGGGAAGTGAAGATCGGCGGCCTCGATCACCTGTTGGCGGCTAACCAAAGCGCTGCCGCTGACCTCCACCTGGGCGGCATTGCTCAACAGCCAGCCCTGGCGCATCAGGCCATAACCGACACCGGCAGCCAGGGCGGAATAGACCAGAAAGCGCCAACCGTTACGCAACCGATCGGTGCGGCGCTGTTGGCGCAGTTCCTGGCGGCGCTGGGAGCCGGGACTGGGGGTTGGGGCAGGCCGCCGGGGGGGACCTGGGGCGGCCTTCACAACTCGCAACGGGAACGGGCCATCAGCTCATCAATCCAGAGACGGGCCCTCTGGGCATCGGCGAAGGGAAGATCTTTCTGGACCCCGCCGCCCACCAACCGCAACCGACAGGCCCCCTGGCTTTCTTCGGTGAGGGGGGCCTCGCCGGAGCCCAGGGAGAGCAATTCGACCAGCTCGAGGCCCTTGATGGCAAAGGCATCGACGGTTTCAAAGCGGCCCGCTTCAAAGCGGCTCCAGCTGAGCTGGCCATCTTGAAGGCGGGCCGCGCCGCAGGCGTCCAGCTTGGCCAGTTCGGACCCTGCCGCCCACTCGCGAAACAGCCGCTGGCGGCGACGCTCAAGCCAGCCGAGGGCCGTGAGCAGCACAAAGACCAGTAGCAAAGGCAGCCAAAGAAGACCCTCGGTCATGGACCCAACCTCTCAGAACCGTCATGAAGGCGGAAGGATTCTCTCGCTTCCGTCACCAGGTTATTAATAAGGTCCTCCAGGGGGAAGCCGCTGGCGGCCCACAGCATGGGATACATGCTTTGGCTAGTGAAACCGGGAAAGGTGTTGATCTCGTTCACCCAGAGCGCGTCAAGCTCTTCATTGAAAAAGAAATCCACCCGCGCCAGGCCGCTGGCTCCCACGGCGCGAAAGACATCAAGGGCCAGGGCCCGGGCCCGCTCACTCACCGCCTCGCTCACCGGGGCCGGGATGAGCGTGTGGCTGAGCCCCTCGCTGTACTTGGTATCGAAGTCGTACCAATCCGCATCGAAGCGGATCTCGCCGACCACGGAAGCCCGCAACTTGTGCACCCCCAGGACGCCGCATTCCAGTTCGCGGGCCTCAACCCCTTGTTCCACGACCAGCCGGGGGTCGTGGCTGGCGGCGAGGCGCAGGCCCTCCAGCAGTTCACTGCGGTTGGTGGCCTTGCTGATGCCAACGGATGAACCGAGGTTGGCGGGCTTGATGAAGCAGGGGTAGCCAAGGCTGGCCTCCAGGTGCTCGGCAACGGCGTCGGGGTTTGCCTCCAGCTCGGCGGCGCCCAGGCAGGCGTAGGGCACCTGGGGCAGGCCGGCGGCGGCGAAGGCCGCCTTCATTGCCTGCTTGTCCATGCCCACCGCCGAACCCAGCACGCCGGAGCCGACGAAGGGCCGCTCCATCAGGGTGAACAGCCCCTGGATGGTGCCGTCCTCGCCATTGGGCCCATGCAGGACGGGCAGCCAGACCTCCACGTCAAGGGCCCCCTCGGGAAAACCCTGGAAGCCGGGGCGAAGCGGGGTGGGCAGGGCCGCAGGCTCGCTGGGCAGCCCGCTGGCCAGCACGGCGACGGCGATGGCCTCGGGCCACCAACGGCCCTGGCGATCTATGTAGAAGAGACGTGGCGCGTAGCGGTCGGCATTGGCACCGGTCCTGAGGGCCTCCAGCACGGTGCGGGCGGAGCGGATCGAGACGGCGTGTTCGCCGGAGGCCCCTCCGAACACCAGGCCGACGGGCAGGGGATTGGGGCTGCTGGGCATGGGGGCCGGCAAGCCGGAGATCAGGGGCCAAAGGGTATCAGTCTCTGGGGGCCTTCAACTCCCTGAGCAAGGCCGCCCCCCGTCTGCCGGGTACGCCTTTAGGGCAGATCAGCCAGGGCCCTGGGCCTGGCCACTGAGCGAAAAAGGCCGGGCCGTTTCAATCCGCACCGGCACCAGATCGCCCACCCCCCAGCGATGGCCCCCCTCGGCTGCGGCGGCAAAAAAGGTGAGCCGGTTGCTGCGGGTGCGTCCCATCAGCTGCAGGGGGTTGCGGGGGTTGATCCCCTCCACCAGCACCTGCTCCAGCCGTCCGACAAAGCGGTCGCTGCGCTGGCGGGCGGTGGCTGAGACCACCGCATTGAGTTCGGCGAGCCGTTCGACCTTGACCGCTTCGGGGAGCTGATTGGGCCAATCGGCGGCGGGGGTGTTGGGGCGGGGCGAATAGGCCGCCGTGTTGACCAGATCAAAAGCCAGATCCTTAACCAAGGCGACGGTGCGCCGGAACTGGGCGTCGCTTTCGCCCGGAAAGCCGACGATCACATCAGCGCTGATCGAAGCGTCGGGTATGCGCTCGCGGATGCGCTCCAGGATGCGGCGATAGCGCTCGATGCTGTAGCCGCGGGCCATGGCCTTGAGCACTTCGTTGTCGCCACTTTGGAAGGGGATGTGGAAGTGCTCGCACACCTTGGGTAACTCGGCGCAGGCGTCGATCAGGCGGTCGGTGAAATAGCGGGGATGGCTGGTGGCAAAGCGCAGCCGTTCGATGCCCTCCACTTGGTGCACCTCGCGCAGCAGATCGGTGAGGGTGTGCTGGCGGCGGCCCTGGGGCGTGATGCCCGGCAGGTCGCGGCCGTAGGCATCGATGTTCTGGCCCAGCAGGGTGACTTCCCGGTAGCCCCGGGCCGCCAAACCCTCCATCTCCAGGCGAATGGCCCCGGGCAGCCGCGACTGTTCGCGCCCCCGCACCGCCGGCACGACGCAATAGGTGCAGCGTTCGTTGCAGCCGTAGATCACATTCACCCAGGCGCAGACGCTGCTGTCCCGGCGGGCGGTGGTGATGTCCTCCAGGATCTGGTGCTCGTCGGTGGCGACCACCTGCTGGCCGCTCTCGACCCGGCTGAGCAGGCTTTCGAGGCGGTTGGCATGCTGGGGGCCCATCACCAGGTCGAGTTCCGGCACCCGGCGCAGCAGGGATTCGCCCTCCTGCTGGGCCACACAACCGGCCACCACCAGGGTGAGATGGGGATTGGTGCGTTTGCGCTGGGCCTGGCGCCCCAGATAGCTGTAGACCTTTTGCTCGGCGTTGTCGCGAATCGAACAGGTGTTGTATAGAACCAGATCGGCGCTGTGTTCGTCCTGGCCGGCCCGATAGCCCATGGCCTCCAGGATGCCGGCCATGCGCTCCGAGTCTGCCTTGTTCATCTGGCAGCCGAAGGTGGTGATCCAGTACTCCCCCCGTCCGCTTGCAGGGTCGAGGGGGGTGCTGGTGGCGTCGCTGAGGGTGGCGGTCATGGGGTGATTCTCGGATATGGAGGCTCTGGGGCGCGGCGGAGTGGTTAAGGTCCGCCGGAACCGCCGAAGTGCGATGCGCTGCAGCCTGCATCGGTTTGGCCTCACCAAGGCCGTGCCGTTGGCGATCAGCCGGGGCACCACCGCAGCGGTGGAGCATCTGCTTTTTGCCATCGAGGCCGAGGGCTGCACCGGTTGGGGCGAAAGCGGCGGCTTCGATACGGGCCATCGCTGCTATGAAACGGCCCAAATCGCTGCCGAACTGGAAGCCTTGATGCCCCGGCTGGCGGACCTGTCCCCCCAACCCCAGCAGGCCCTCGAGCCCCTGCTGGCGCCCCTCTCACCCCCGGCCCGCTGCGCCGTCGATATGGCCCTGCACGATTGGTGGGGCCAGCGGCTGGGCCTGCCGGTGGCCAGTTTGTGGGGACTGGATAGCCAGCGTGCCGTGGCCACCAGCGTCACCCTGGGGCTGGGTGCGGTGCCGGCCGTGCTGGAGCGGTTGGAGCGCTGGTGGGACCAGCTGCCGGCCAGTCGCATCAAGCTCAAGTTGGGCAGCCCCGACGGGGTGGAGCACGACCGCTCCCTGGTGCTGGCGGTGGCCGCCGCCATCGAGGCACGGCAGCAGCGGCTGGGCGGCGCCCCGGCCGAACTGCAGGTGGATGCCAATGGCGGCTGGAGTCTGGAAACGGCCCGGGCCATGGTGACTTGGCTGGCGGATGCGGGGGTGGTTTTGGTTGAGCAACCCCTGCCGCCCCTGCTGGATCCGGAGGCCGATGCGGCCCAGTTCGCCGCCCTGGAGCTGGATTGCCCGATTGCCCTGGTGGCCGATGAGAGCTGCTGGAACTTGGCGGACGTGGTGCGGCTGGCCCCCTATGTGGACGGCATCAACATCAAGCTGCTCAAAAGTGGTGGCTTGTCGGAGGCGTTGCTGATGGCCCGGGCCGCCCAGCGGCTGGGGCTGGAGGTGATGCTGGGCTGCTATTCCGACAGCGCCCTGCTGAATGGGGCCGCCGCCCAGCTGCTGCCCCTGGTGAACTGGCCCGACCTGGACAGCCACCTCAACTTGATCGACGATCCCTTCGAGGGGCCCCAACTGGTGCAAGGCGATGGCTTGCGGGCCGGCAGCGGCGCCGGCCTGGGGGTGGGCCTGCGGTCCGGAAGTTCCCTGGCCGAGGTCTTGGCCGCGGCGGGCAGCCCGCCGCGAACCACGGCCGGCACCAGGCCCCAAACCCCACCGCCTGTTCCTGCGCCTGAAGGAGGCCCCCATGCTTGGCCCTGAGGCCCCGGTGGTGCTTCTGCTGCACGGCGGTCTCGACAACCTCAGCGGCAAGACGGGTTTGGCGATGTTGCGCTACCGCCCCGGCCCGATATTGGCGGTGATCGATCCGGCCCATGCCGGCGCCGACCTGGAGAGCGTGACGGGCATTGCCCGGCCGGTGCCGGTGCTGGCCTCGATGCAGGCGGCCCTGCCCCTGCGGCCCGCCAGCGGTCCAAAGCCCGTGGCGGTGGTGGGCCTGGCCCCCTCCGGCGGTCGTTTGCCGCCGGCCCTGCGCGCCGATCTGCTGCTGGCCCTGGAGGCGGGATGGTCGGCGGCCAGCGGATTGCACACCCGTTTGGGCGATGACCCCCAGCTGGCGGCCAGTTGTCGTGATGGCGCCTGGATCTGGGACCTGCGCCAGGAGCCGGCCGACCTGCCGGTGGCCTCGGGTCGGGCGGCGTCCCTGCCCTGCCGGCGTTTGTTGGCGGTGGGCACGGACATGGCGGTGGGCAAGATGAGTGCTTGCCTCGAACTGCTGGCGGCGGCCCGGCGCCGGGGGCTGGAGGCGCGCTTCATCGGCACCGGCCAGGCGGGTCTGTTGATCAGCGGCCAAGGCGTGCCCCTCGATGCGGTGCGGGTGGACTATGCCGCCGGTGCGGTGCAGCAGGCGGTGCTGGCGGCAGCGGAGCCAACTGACTCGGCGGGTCCGGCGGGGCCCGACACTTGGTTGCTGGTGGAGGGCCAGGGATCCCTCTGCCATCCGGGATCCACGGCGACGCTGCCCTTGATTCGCGGCAGCCAGCCGACGGACCTGCTGCTGGTGCACCGGGCCGGCCAGACCAGCATCCGCAACCATGCAGAGGTGGCCATGCCGCCCCTGCGCGAGGTGATCGAGGCGGTCGAGCGGTTGGCGGCCCTGGGCCGGCCGGCCGCGGCGGCGCCACCGCCCAGGGTGCGGGCCATCGCCCTCAACACCGCCCATCTCGATGAGCCAGCGGCGCAGCGGGCCCTGGCAGCTACGGCCGCCAGCACCGGTTTGCCTTGCACCGATCCGGTGCGGCAGGGGGGGGAGGGGCTGTGGGAGGTTTTACTGGGTGAATGAAACAGACTTGTTGCCAAGCTATTAATTTAACCGCATTATCCTATGGCCAATTTATTAAAATTTTTTATTTCTTACTTTCACAAAGACCAAGAACATCTTGGCGAGCTTGTCCACCGACGTAGTTGACACCAGCCACATTAGGGTTCCATCAGCTCCAGCCAGGTCTGCAGATCTCGGGCGCTGCGGAAATCGAGCAGGGCCAGGGCCAGCTCTTCCAGTTGCGAGAGGCTGAGGGCTTCGATCCGGGCGGAGGTGGGGGCGTCAAGGGATCCGCAACGGCGTTCCAGTTGGCGCAGGGCGAGAGTGCTGGCCTCGCGGCGGCGGCCTTCTTCCCGGCCTTCCTCACGCCCTTCCGCAAGGATGTCTTGAAAGGCGCGGGTGTGGCGCCAGAAGTCTTTGGAGATGCCGAGGGTGGCCATGATCTGGGAGGGAGAAAGACCTTGAAAACGTTCGGAAAGAATAGGCAGGATCAGCTCGATCAGATCTGGACGCAGCGCCAAAATGCGCTGTGCGCAGAGTGCCAGATCGGGCTCTTTCTGTATTGGCAGGGTCAGCAGGGCCAGTTGGGGATCGAGATCGGGCTCGCTGGCGAGGGCGTCGAGATCCACCCTGGTTCCATCGCATATCTGCACCTCCAGAATCACCACAGGCAACGCTTCGCTGCCGCCGGGGTGCTGGCGGGGCCAGAGCACGCCATCGGGATGGTGGACCACCTTTTTGAGGGCCACCGGCCGGAAGCTGTAGGCCGTTTCGGTGTCCATGGGGCCTGGCTCGGCGGCGATAAGCCCGGGCAGGAGCCGACACACCAGATCGGGCAGGGCCCGGAACACCTCGGAGTACCAGTGGTCGCTTGGCAAGGGGGCCGGCACGTTGTGGCTGGTGGAGCGGCGACAGCTGCGGGAGCCCGAGGAAACGGGGAGCCAATGCCTGCACTGAATGCGAATATAGAGTGAGCCATTCTGAGCAAAGCCATGAACTTTTCTGGACGGGGCAATGCAGGTCTGGCTGATTGTCTTCGTGGCAAGGGTTTAGGGTTTGGAGCCTTGCTCGGTATTGGTTATGCTCGCTGATACAGAATTCGCGGCCATGGTGAAAGTTTTTATTTCCTATTCGCACGACGATAAACAATATTGTGATAACATCAAGAAATACTTAGGGCAATTAGCGCAATGTGGACATAGCGTAGATGTCTGGGCGGATCACCAGATCAAGGCTGGCGAAGAGTGGGACGAAGCAATAGAAGAAAAACTTAGGCAGGCCGATATTATTCTTTTTTTAGTCAGCGTCAACTTTATAACCTCAAGATATATCAAGGATAATGAATTGGCTGTCGGCTATGAGCGTCGCGAGGGTGGCTCTGCTGAGATTATTCCCGTCTTGCTGTCTGATTGCATGTGGGAAAAAACTGGATTGGCGAAATTTCAAGCCTTGCCCATTGATCCCAGCAATAAGCGAGTAAAGCCAATAACGACCTGGGAAAAAGATGAAAGGGATTCAGTCTACAACAGCATTGCACAAGCTATCGCTGATAAAGCTAGCGATATAATAAAAAATAGACAGGTGCGAGAGAAAAATGATAAGTTGCAACGTTACAGGGAGAAATGCCTAGAGTTTTTGCGCCAATCGCCAGATTTAAAACTCAGCATTGCCCACCAGCACTCCTTGAAGGATTTTTGCGAAGACAACGGTATCGGTGAAGCAGATGCTAAAAAAGCCTTTGAAGAGGTGCAAGAACCATTTCGGGTGCGGAAGAAAAATTGCGAGCGATACCTGGAGACCGTGAAAGCATATCTATCGGATCGAAGAGATCTCTCTGCTGACCAGACAAAAAGAGAATTGAAGGATCGGCAGCTAGAATTGAAACTTGAGGATGGTGATATCAATGCTCTGCAGCCCGAGATCGATCGCCTGGCCGAAGGGCAACGTGCCAAAGAGGAGGAGGAACGCAAGGACCGTGAGGAGGAAGCCAATCGCGGACCTGCATTGATCCAGATTTCCGCCGATCGGGGCGAGCTGGTGCGGGTAGGAAATGAATGGCAGCCGAAAACAGAGCGGATCACGGTTTCTGGCTATGAGCAAGAGCTGGCCAAGGGAATCGCCATCACCATGTTGCAGATCCCTGC
>CAMDWF010000050.1 GCA_945878795.1 Synechococcus sp. UW140 | reverse complement strand
TCTGAAGGCCGGGACGCTGAATGCTGATGTCCCCCGGCAGCCGTCCAAGGCCGCTGCTGCTGATCAGGGGCCAAAGGAGGCCTACCACCAGAAAGGCTGCACCGATCGTGATCAGCAGGCGTTGCATGGTCATTGCGGGTTGCGGGTTGGAAGTTTGCTTCTGAGGCGGTGAATCCGTGGCGGTGGATCAGTGGCGGTGGATCCGCTGCTCCGCCAGATCCGGAGTCGCGGCCACCCGGCTGGCGGCCTGGGCCGAGGCAGCATCGATCTTGTCCACCCCCAGCTGGAAGATGGGCTTCCCTTCCTTGATCGTTTCCACCACCTTGATCGTGCTCACTGCGGTGGGATCCACCTGGAGCGGATCGCGCTCCAGGATCACCAGATCGGCGAGCTTACCGGGTTCGAGCGTGCCCTTGCTCTTCTCCTCGAAATACTGATAGGCCGCCCAGTCGGTCATCGCCTTGAGCGCCACATACGGACTCACCCGCTCGGCCGGCCCCAGCACAAAGCCGCTGCGGGTGGTGCGCACCACGGCCGTCTGGGCCAGGCGCAGCATGTCGGGGGGCACCACAGGAGCATCATTGTGGTTGGTGAAGATCACGCCCTTGCCGTAGGCATAGCCCGTGGGACTGATCCCCGCCGCCCGCTGCTCGCCGAAGCTCTGGCGGTGCCAGTCGCCCCAGAAGAAGGTGTGGGCGGTGAAGAAGCTCGGCACGATGCCCAGCACCTTGATGCGGTCGACCTGGTCATGTCGGGCCAGCTGGGCGTGGATCGCCACCGGCCGCAGATCCTTGGCGCCATAGGTGGCGCGGGCCTGCTGCACCGCCACCAGGAACTGGTCGAGGGCGGCATCGCCATTGGTGTGGGTGATGATCTGGATGTTGTTGCGGTAGCCGAAGGCCACCCAATCGCTCACCTCCTGCTGGTTCATCACCGCGTAGGCGCGGTAATCGGCCTTCTGGCCCGGCGGCGGAACGGCGTAGGGCTGGCTCATATAGGCGGTCTTGCCCTGGGGTGAGCCATCGCCGGTGAGCTTGATGCCGCCGATCTTGAGGTGGTTGCGGTAGATCCCCACCTCCAGCTTGGCGGTGGTGGTTCCATCGGCTGGTGGCGGCGTGGCCGCTTCGGCGCCGCTGGCGAATTCACGGCCGGCGTTTGACACCAATGAGCTGATCGGTGCAGTTGTTCCTGGAGCGCTGGCAGAGGCGGCCTTGCCTTTTGCGACGGCCCGTGGCTCGCTCCCGGGTGTGTGGATCACGGCCCTGCTGCTGGCCCGCTGATCGAGGCTGGCCAGATCGCCCAGCACCCGGAAGAAGGGATAGCTCACCACATCGAGGATCAGCCGCCCCTGGCGGCCCGCCTCCCGCAGCAAGGTCACATTGTCGGGGTTGCTCAGGCCGTCCTGGGCGGTGGTGATGCCGTAGCTGGCCCACCATTTCTGCACCTGATCGAAGCGGCGTAGTTTCTCGGCCAGGTCGGGCTGGGGGATCAGGGCCATGAAGGGCAGGCCGGCCGTTTCCTCCAGCACCCCATTGGGCTCGCCCGTGGCCGGATCCCGCTGGATGTAGCCCCCGGCTGGATCGGGGGTGGCCTTGCTGATCTTCACCAGGGCCAATGCGGGGCTGTTGGCCACCACCAGGTGGCCGGAGGCGTGGATCAGCAGGATCGGCACCGTGGCGCTCACGGCATCGAGGTCGGCGCGGCTGGGGTGGCGCTTCTCCTCCAACAGGCTGTCGTCGTAGCCCATGAAGAACTGCAGCTGGCCGGCCGGGGCGGGGTGGCTGGCCAGGTAGGCGCGCACCGTGGCCTGGATGTCGGCGATGCGGCGGGTGCTTCCCACCGGCGGCGGGCTGAGGTCGGGGCGGCCCCAGGTGGCCACGTAATCGGGCAGGTGGCCGTGGGCATCGATGAAACCGGGCAGTAGGGCCCGGCCGGCCAGGTTGACACGCTTCGCCCCAACGCCGGCGGCGCGGATTGCCCCGGCCAGGGGACCCACGTAGACGATGCGGCCGCCGCGCTCCACCAGCGCCTCGGCGTAGGTGGGGGTTGGTCCGGCCATCGTCAAGATCGGCCCACCGGCATAGAGGCTGGCCGCCGCCGCTGCCATGGGGGCCGCAGCGGCAACGCCCATGCAAGCCATGGGCGAACTGGCCGCCAACAGCACGATCGGCAGGCGGAGCAGACGGACCAGGTGTCCAGGGCGCGAAAGCATCGGTGACGGATGATCTGAGCCCTTTCTACTCAGGTCTTTTGCCCTTGTCAGGCAGGGCTGAAGCCTCAGGAGCTGACTGCCAGGAGCTGGCTGAAACGATCATCGGCGCCCCAGGAGTTCCTCCCAGCTAGGGGAGGGACTGGGCCCCGGCAGCTGGCCTGCGCCGAGGCGATGGCGTAGGGGGACACTGGCCTCGTGGCATTGGCCAGGCCAGACGGCACTGGCCAGACGGACAGGCCCATGGCGGGGGGTGGGCAGCAAGCGGGACGGGGGCAGGAGAGGGGAATGGCTGGAAAAGGACATGGTTGAACAGTCACGGATATGGATCTCGCACCTTGGGGTAAGCGCCCCCTGGGGAGCGCACCCGTTGTCATGGACCTGGTGGGTCCCCTCCAGGAAGCGCAGGAGGCGGAACTCGGTGCTTGCTCCGGCATTGCGAGCCCGTATCAAAGCGCTCGCCAGCTTCTGCCGGAAATTTCACCCTACACCTACCTGCGGCCCGGTAGGGAGTCCCCCGCACCCCTCGTCCAAGCCGGTGCCGAGGGCGGGGGAAGGTCAAGGCCGCAGAAGGCGTGCCGACTTGCGTTCTCAGGGATTCAGGCTTTGCCTTTGTTCCCTTTCAACGCATTGCCGATGGCATTGGCAACATCAGCAACCTTGTCGCCTACGGACTCGGCAGCATCGGCCACCTTGTCGCCGAGATCGTCTGCAGCATTCATAACCTTGGCCTGAACTTGCTTGGCATCCCCCTTGGCTTTGAGAAGGGGATCATCGATGAGCTCACCGGCGGCGGCTTGCAGCTTGCCTTCGGCGTCCTTGGCGGCGGCGTTGGTCTTGTCGTTGATACCCATGGTGATGTAGCGAGGGGGGAGAGAAGGTGAATCCCTCTGGTGCCAAAGCTAGCTAGGTGAAGTGGGAGCAAGGCCAATTTGTTGCGCGAATGAGTTAGAACCGCAAGGGGTTATCTAAGGCAGCGACCGATTTGATCGGCAGTGCGCAGGGCTGACACCATGGCGCTGACAGTGACGGGAAAAGGTTCATTATGGCTGCTTTCGCCAGGCATACAGCTGCGTTCGGCAGTTGTGCGCACTTGATCATCGCTGTTAGCATCTACACCCACCTCCGCCAGAGCAATCGGCAATCCCACCGCCTTTTGATAGCAATAAATCTCGGAAATTTCAGCTTATGGCCTACCTTCAAGCACCAGTTGAGCAAGCAAGCCGAAGGCTACTTTCTCGCCATGGATATATTTATGGCTGCCGGAAATTTCGGTAATACCGTTATGTACCGCATAGGCCACCGCCAGCCCGCCGCTCTCAAAGCCAAGCCCAGAGAGCAGGTTGTTGGCTTCCACCACCCGTTCCAGCGCTGGGGTCGTTGCCCCTGCTTCTACGGCCGCAAAAGCCGCTGGACCATCGGCCAACAAAATCTCGCAACAGAGTTTGGCCAGGGCATTGCTGGTGGTAGTAGGTAGACCCCCCACAACGTTGTAATGAAAGCTCTCCCGCACCGCACGAGCTTCAAACCAGGTAGACAGGGCATCACCAAGGCCACCCACCAGTTGACGCTTGGGGGCTTTTGCCACCACCTCAGTATCAACAAGCACCAGCAATGGATGGCGATTATAATAGCGCATTGCCGTCACACTGCCCTCAGGGGTGTAGATCACCGACAGGGCGCTGCAGGGGGAGTCGGTACTGGCCAAGGTTGGTGTGATTACGGCTGGAAGCCCCAGGGCATCAGCTACGGCCCGTGCCGTATCTGAAGCCTTGCCACCACCAGCCCCAACGACGGCACATAGTCCTTTCCCCTGGGCCAGAGCCACCAACCGATCGATCTCGGCGGTGCTGCATTCGCCCCCAAAGGCCTCAATCCCCACCGCCGGCAAGGCGCTCTGCCAGATTGGGGCGAGTTCCCTCAGGGCTGTGCGGCCAGCCACAAACAGCACGCGGCCTACCAGGCCCAATGGGTTCATCAGGCCCATGGGTCACTAGATATACGACCCAGCAACAAATACCGGAGTTACTGACCGGCTTGAGACGCAAAAGCCACTTACCCCGGGTTGCGGCAGCAACAAAAATCCCCGGCCAAGGCCGGGGAATATCACATTGCATGGCGTCGTTGGTCGCGATCCCCCGAGGTTCAGCCTTCGACTTTGACGTTCACTGTGGTCATGGTCTGGGCCTTGGGTACCCGGACGCTGAGGAGACCGCATTGGTAATGGGCGCTGAGGTTTTCCCGGTCGATGCCGCCGGGGAAACGGAAGCTGCGGCTCCAGGTGCCGTAACGGAATTCACTCAGCAGCGGTCCGCGGCCGGCCTTGGCCGGAGCTTCGGGGCTGGTGGCTACCTCGCTGGCGTTGGGCTCGCTGGCCTGGGGCGACGGGCTTTGTTGGGGGTTGCGGCGCTCAGCACTGATCAACAGGGTGCGATCGGTGGCCTTGACGTCGATGGCATCTTTGTCAACTCCGGGGAGTTCAAGAACCACTTCGTAGGCGTTGTCACTTTCATGCACCTCTGCGGCGGGTACCCGCTCAGCGCTGTGCATTTGCTGTTCGAGACGCTCGAACAGATCAAAGGGAGAGGCGGTGCGGAGGGTCAACATGGTGGCTTAGGGGTTGGCTGGCGCTCCGTCCGGGAGCGGTTCGGTGCGGGGTCGTCTCCCCGGTGAAGACACTTTCGCCCTGATGGCTACGTTTCGTTGCCGTAGGGACCGATCCCATCGGTACGGCCGCCACCACCATGTTCGGCAGACCTCACCGATTGGGAGGAGAACCGAAGGCTGACCAACCCCCTCAGTTCAGGCCAGGCAAATTTGGGCCAGCCCAGAACTCAGGGCACCACCTCCTGGTCGCGGCGGCGAGCCAGGGCCAGGTAGGCCTGGCAGAACGGTTCCCCCAGGGCCGCCCTGAGGCGGCCATCGGCCTCGAAAGCTGCCAGGGCTTCCTCCAGGCTGCTGGGCAGGGCTCGCCAATCGCTGCCAACGGGGGGATCGGCTTCGGTGTTGCGCTCACTGCGGGGACCCGGATCCAGTTGGCGCTCGATGCCATCCAGTCCCGCCGCCAGCACGGCCGCCTGCAGCAGATAGGGATTGGCGGCCCCATCCGGCAGCCGCAGTTCAAGCCGTTGGCTGTCGGGCAAGCGAACCATATGGGTGCGGTTGTTGCCGCCATAGCTGATCCAGCCCGGCGACCAGCTGGCGCCGGAGCTGGGCGTCCGTCGCGCCAGCCGCTCGTAGCTGTTGGCGATCGGATTGGTGATGGCACATAGGGCCGGGGCATGCTCCAGCAGGCCGCCGAGGAAATGGTGGGCCAGGGGGGACAATCCCGAGGGCCCTTGGGGATCGGGGAAGAGATTGCGGCCTTGGGCGTCCCACAGGGAGGCATGCAGATGGGCACCGTTGCCCGTCAGGTCCGTCAGGGGCTTGGGCCGGAAGCTGGCACGCCAGCCGTGGCGTTCGGCGATCGCCGCCACCATCACGCGGAAGAAGGCATGGCGATCGGCCGTCACCAGGGCATCGGCAAAGGTCCAGTTGATTTCAAACTGGCCGTTGGCATCCTCATGGTCGGCCTGGTAGGGGCCCCAGCCCAGGAGCTCCAGGCCATCCAACAATTCAGCGATCAGGGGGTAATGGCGCATCAGGGCCAGCTGGTCGTAGCAGGGTTTGCTCTGCCGGTCGCGCCCATCGGCGATGGCATCGGCCCCGTCTTCCAGCAGGAAGAACTCCGGTTCGACGCCGGTGCGAAAGTGCAGCCCCAGGGCTTCGGCCCGTTGCAGCTGGCGTTGCAACACCCACCGCGGCGACTGCTCCAGGGCCACCCCTTCCACCTCCAGGTTGGTGGCCACCCAGGCCACCTGGGGCTGCCAGGGCAGCACCATCAAGCTGGCCGGATCGGGGATCGCCAGCACATCCGGATCGGCCGGCGTCATTGCCAGCCAGGCGGCGAAACCGGCGAAGCCCGCCCCGCTCTCGGCCAGGTCGGCGGCGGCGGCGACGGGCACGAGCTTGGCCCGCTGCACCCCGAACAAATCGCAGAACGAAAACAAGAAATGGCGGATGCCATGGGCGGCGGCGAAGGGGACCAGATCGTGCATGGGGAGTCTCGATGGAGTGAAGAGGGACTGGACTGGGTCTGGCTTGGCTTGGCTTGGAGCGCGGGCACGGGAAGTGGGCGTGAACCCAATGCGCTGGGACCCTCAGTCGTGGCAGAGTTGTTCGACGATCTGGCGCAGGCGGGCCTGTTCCGCCAGGGAGTCCCTGGGGTTGCCTGCCCGATGGCCCAGGGGCGACTCCAGCGTCTCGAAGCGGGCTCCAGGGATCAAGGCCGCCTCAGCGGCGCAATCCTCGGGCGGGAAATACAGATCTTGCCCACAGGCCACCACGGTGGTGCGCGCCCTCACCCGCCCCAGGGCCCCGGCCAGATCCGCCTGTTCGTCGCCGCTCGATAGGCCCGCCGCCTGGGCGACGTCACAGGCCAACCAGACATCGAGCATGGCCAGCAGGTCGTGGGGATCGTGGCGGCGGTAGGCGGGTAACCAACTGCGCTCCACGTATTCGTCGACTGTGGCGTAGCCGAGCCGCCGATGGGTGCCCTGCCGGTAAAAGGCCTGGCTGGCCGCCCAGCTGGCATAGATGAGGGCAAAGCTGCGCAGCCCCCTCTCGGGCGTAGCCATAAACCTCTCACCGTTCCAGGCGGGATCGGTGGTCAGGGCCGAGCGCAGGCTGAGCAAAAACAAGCGGTTGTGGGCGGTGGTGCGGGCGGTGCCGCAGATGCAGCAGAGGCGCTGGCTGCGCTCCGGTTCGAGGACGCCCCAGTGATAGGCCTGCTGGGCCCCCATCGACCAGCCATAAATCAGGGCCGGAGACTCCACCGCAAAGACCTCTTCCAATAGACGGCGCTGGGCACGCACGTTGTCGACGTGACCGCTGGGCCAGGCGCCGGACATCAGGGCCGCTTGGCTGTTGCTGGGGCTGCTGGAGCGGCCATTGCCAAACTGGCCCACCACCACCACGCACCAGCGGGCTGGGTCGAAAATGGTTCCCATCAGCCAGGTTTGATCCTGGGCCCAGGCGCCATAGGGGGTGGGCACCAGCACCAGATTTGAGCCATCGGGCCGCAGGTTTCCCAAGGTGCGATAGCCGAGCTGGGCCTGGGGCAGCACTGGGCCGCCGGCCAGTTCGAAATCGCCCAGCTGAAAAATTTGGTCGTCAAACGAAGCCACAGCCAATCCTCAAGCTTCGCTGCTGAGGCAGAGCTGGACGGGGTGCCGCCAAAAAGAGGCATGCAGGGCCCCATAACCTGGCTGCAGATAGGCAAGTCGGGGGGCCAGGTGCTGGTGGGCTGCCGCCAGGGCATGGAAGGGAACGGACGGCAAGAGGTGGTGTTCGGCGTGGAAGGGCATGCTCCACATCAAGCGACGCAGGGGAGCCAAGGTCAAGGTCGTCCGGGTGTTGCGTTCGCCCGCAGGGACACAGGGGCAACCGCCGTGCTCGGCCAGCAGCACAAATCTCAGCAGCGGTTGGCCGAGCGCCAGGGGCAGCAACCAGAACCGCACTAAGCTGGCATGCCCCAGCATCAGGCCGACCAGCAGTAGTAGTAAATAAAGGCCGAATTGACGTTGAATCGACGCCTGCACAGCCGCAGCTGCTTCGGCCGGGATATAAGGCGCGTCCCTGAAATCACCCCGCAGCCCCCGCCAATGGGAGCGCAGCTTGCCGATCCACCAGGGCAGGCCGCTCAGCTCGAGGAGGTATCCCAACCGGGTGGTGGGTGGCGCCTCCTCCAATTCAGGATCAAGCCCGGGGAGGTGGGTGTAGCGGTGGTGCCATTGGTGATAGCGCCGATAAAAATCGGCGTTGTAAAAACTCAGCACCCCGGCCCACCAGGCCACGGTGTCATTGATGCGGCGGCCGGCAAAGGCGGTGCGATGGCCACATTCGTGCATGGCGCAGAAGGCGAAGGCCAGGCCCCAACCCAAAAGCATCAACCCCAGGAGCTTCAGACCCCAAGCCAAGCCAGGAGGCAGACCGGATAGCACCATGGGCGGCATGGCCCATAGGCCCCCCCCCAGCAGCAACACAAGGCCATGCAGCAGCAACTGGCGCCAGGCGGGTCCATCGCGCCGCTGGTTGAGCCCTTGCAGCACCAGCGCCGGCAGCAGGGGGGTTGGCGGGGAAGCCGGGCCCTCGGCCCCGAAAGTGGAAACGCTCAAACCAACGGCCCATGCACATTTCCAGTGTGCCTGCCAGTCGCTGGACCCTCTGTTCGTGGCGAACGGGCCCAGGATCAGATCTGGACCATGCCGCAGCGCATGCCCTTGAGAACGGCTTGGAGGCGGTTGTTGACCCCCAAGGTCTGGAGCAGTCGCTTGGTGTAGGTGCGGGCGGTGGCTTCACTGACCATCAATTCCCTGGCAATTTCCCGATCGCTCAGGCCGGAGGCCAGACGATCGAGCACCTGATATTCCCTTGGCGTCAGGCGCGGACAGCTGAGATAGGGCAGGGCCCCACCCCGCAGGGAAGGGCTTCGGTAGGAGTGGTGGCCCATCACAGCCAGCAGGGCGGCCTGGAGGGGACGCTGATCCGCCACCACATCGGCCTCGGCCACCACAGCTTCCAACCAGGGGGCCTCCGCGTACTCGGCCGGAATCACATCGCCGAGGGCCAGCACAACCACCTTGAGCTCGGGCCAAAGGGCCTTGCCTTTGCGAGCCAGCTCAAAGCCGCTGCCACTTTCCAGGTGGTCGGTGCAGATCAGCAGCTCCCAGGGTTCCTTGCCGGCCTCAGCCAGATAGCCCAGACAGATTTCCTCCTGGGTGACGGCGCAGCCAATGCGACTGCGATCCTGCACGCTCTCGCAGAGGGCCCGCAACAAAAAGCGGCCTTTCATGGCAATCGCCACCCGACCTTTGACCGCCACCGAGAGCAGAGCTCCCTCCAGGCTGCCTCCTTCAAGCGTGGTGAGGTAGGGCGTGAAGTCCATGACTTCCAACCCTATTCACCCTTCAGCCCTTTTATGCCCCCCGGTGTCGCTGCGCACCATCACCACAACTCCAAGCGCGGTTCCTTGAGGTCCAGGCGCCAGAGCTGGGGGCGCTGCCGCAACAGTTCTTGACCCACAATCGCCGCCACGCCCAGTTGGCTGAAAATCGGGTTCTCCGTGATGATCACCTCCCTGGGCTGCTCGAGGGCTGCTTGCTCTTGAGCTCCTGGCTCATGTCCTCCTGGCTCTTGAGCCCTTGGCGCCAGGGCTGCTGGTTGCCTGGAATCCGGCTGGCCATGGATTGCGGCAACGGGCGGGGAGAGCGCCAGGCCGGCAAAGGTCTGGCGCCGCACCGTCTGGGTGCCGCAAAACCCCACCATCGCGAGCGTCTCAGCCTGATTGAGGGGATGGAGGCGTGCCGCCAGGGCCGGATTCAGGAAAAGCCCCTCGGCACCAGTATCCGCCAAAGCTTCAACCCGACCGGCCAGGGTGAGGAGACTCAAGAGCGGCACCCCCCGAAACCACCGCAGCGGCAGCGTTTGTCGCGGCTGGGTCCGCAGGGCCAAAGGGCCCAGGCTGAGCCGCTGGGCCAGGGGGTCCACGGCCACCGGCAGGAGCCGCAGGCTCGGCACCCCCAACACCCCATCCACCCCCGCTGGCAGGGCCGCCACCGGCAGCATCAGGGCCTCCACCCCAACCAAACGCAGGGCCCCCAGGCGCAGCGGCGGCAAGCGCAGGCGCTGGGGCCGCAGGGACTGGCAATCGGCTCCCCCGCCCGCCAGGCGCAAGGCCCCCGGCGCCAGGGGGATGGGGCGCAGGCCCAGCCGGGCTGCCAGTTCGGGGCGCACCATCGAGGAGGTGGCGCCGGTATCCAGCAGCAGGCGCACGGGGCCCAGATCCGTGCTGAACGTCAGCACGGGGGTGTCTCCGCCGCTGGCCCTCTCAAGGGGCACCACGGCGCTGCCGCTGACCCGTCCGCCGGCCAACGGTTGGCCTTGCACCTGGATCAGGGCAGCGAGGCTCTGGGCCGCGACCGGCGCACCAGCCCAGGCCAGCACGCCCAACAATCCGATGGAAACCGACCCCCGGGCGAGGCGGAGCCGGATCCCCATCCCAGGTCCACCAGCCAAGGCCATGGTTCAGAGCCGGGGAGTGGCTTCTCGATGAATTGCCAGGGCCGCCAGCATGCCGCCCGCAAAACCGGAGGCGTGGCCGATCCAGCTCACCCCGGCCGGACTAAGGAACGGCAGCAGGGCCGGCAACATGCCGCCGAAGGCCAATACGGCCAACAGGGAAAGCACGATCGAGACGAACCGCTTCTCCAGCCAGCCAATCACCAGCAGATAGCCGAGCAACCCATAGATGACCCCGGATAGACCGTGGCTGGCCCCAGGCCACCACAACCACACCGGCACGGCCAGCGCATACACCCCGATCCAAACCGCCCCATAGTCCCGTCGTCCCCGCAGCAGCACCAACCAGGAGAGCGGCAGAAAGGCGATGGAATTGCTGATCAGATGGCCAAAGCCGCTATGGCTGAAGGGGGCCGTCAGCACCCCCAGGAGCGAACCGCCATTGACCATCGGCAGATTCCAATGGCCGCCGAATAGCACCGCATCAATTAGCTCCTGGCCCCAGGCCAGGGCCAGGATCCCGACAGGGATCAACGTGGTCGTTCCGAGAGCGGCCAGGGAACGGTCCAGCCGCTGGGCG
>CAMDWF010000049.1 GCA_945878795.1 Synechococcus sp. UW140 | reverse complement strand
TACGATCATCCCGCTTTCAGGAAACGGAAGTGGGTGGTATGCGCGCTGTAGCGAGATCCGTTTAGCCGCGGCAATGGTTTCCCATGGCCCCTCCCATCTCGAACCTTTCTTTTTCTGCCGGCCCCCTATCCCCCGCCCGACCGTTGTGGATCGCACCCTCATCCAGGAAATTCTTGAGGTCGTTGAACAGGCCGCCATTGCTTCGGCCCACCTGACCGGCCTGGGCATGAAAGACGAAGCCGACGCTGCGGCTGTTGAGGCGATGCGTGAGCGGATGGGCCAGATCCAGATGCAGGGCCGCATCGTTATTGGCGAAGGAGAGCGGGACGAAGCCCCCATGCTCTACATCGGTGAAGAAGTGGGCAGCGGCACCGGTCCTGGTGTTGATTTCGCCGTTGATCCCTGCGAAGGCACCAACCTGTGTGCCAACAACCAAGACGGTTCGATGGCGGTGCTAGCGGCATCCGACCGGGGTGGTCTCTTTAACGCTCCTGACTTTTACATGAAAAAACTGGCGGCGCCTCCGGCCGCCAAGGGCAAGGTGGATATTCGCAAGTCGGCAACGGAAAACATCGCCATCCTTAGCCAGGCCCTGGGTATGGCCCCAAGCGAGCTGGTCATCGTTGTCATGGATCGGGCGCGGCATAAGGACTTGATCGCTGAGATTCGTGCCACCGGCGCCCGGGTCAAACCCATCAGTGACGGGGATGTCCAGGCAGCCATCGCCTGTGGCTTTGCTGGCACTGGCACCCATTGCCTGATGGGGATCGGTGCGGCCCCCGAGGGGGTCATCTCTGCGGCGGCGCTTCGGGCCCTTGGCGGCCATTTCCAGGGGCAGTTGGTTTACGACCCCGCCGTTGCCCAGACCAAAGAATGGGAAGGACTCACCAGGGAAGGCAATCTGGCCCGGCTCGCTGAAATGGGCATCACCGATCCCGACAAGATCTACGAAGCTGACGAACTCGCATCCGGTGAGAACGTCGTTTTTGCAGGCAGTGGCATCACCGATGGTCTGCTGTTCCATGGTGTCAAGTTCGAGAAGGATTGTGTCCGCACCAGCAGCCTGGTGATCAGTACGCTGGATGGGACGGCCCGGTTCACCAATACGGTGCACATCAAGCCTGGGGCCCAGAGCATCGCCCTGCGCTGAGCGGACACCGCCACTCCATGCACATCGCCGTTGTCGGCCTCAGCCACCGCACCGCTCCCGTTGAGATTCGGGAACGGCTGAGTATCCCTGAGCAGACCATGGAGGTCTCGCTCCAGGCGCTGAGGGCCGATGAGCAGGTGCTTGAGGCATCCATCCTCAGCACCTGTAACCGACTCGAGATCTACGCCCTGCTTCGCCATCCTGAACAAGGGGCCCACGCGGTTGGATCCTTCCTGAGTCAGGTTTCAGGCCTGCCCATCGATGATCTCACCCCCCATCTGTTCACCTACCACCACGAAGATGCCATCTCCCATCTTTTAAGGGTGGCAGCGGGTCTCGATAGTTTGGTTCTGGGGGAGGGTCAGATTCTCTCCCAGGTCAAAAAGATGGTGAGACTGGGCCAGGAGCATCGCTCCGTCGGTCCCATTTTGAACCGGCTCCTGAATCAGGCTGTGAGTACGGGCAAGCGGGTACGTACGGAAACGAATCTCGGCACGGGCGCCGTTTCGATTAGTTCTGCGGCTGTTGAATTGGCCCAGTTGAAGTTGGGCCAGGCCAGAGGTCTTGATGAATTGCTGCCCCTGGATCAGGAACAGGTGGCCGTGGTGGGAGCGGGTCGCATGGCACGGCTGCTCCTGCAACACCTGAGTGCCAAGGGTTGCCGCGGTGCGGTGATTCTGAATCGCACCGTGGCCCGAGCCGAGGCCCTGGCCACCGATTTCCCTGCCCTCCCGGTCCAGTGTCGTCCCCTAAGCGATCTTGATCACTGTTTGAGCACCTGTTCGCTCGTCTTTACCAGTACGGCGGTGGAGGAGCCTGTGATCAGCGCATCCCGTTTGGCAGGATTGAATCGGCGTTCCAGCCTGATGTTGATCGACATTGGCGTTCCACGCAATATTTCAGCAGATGCGGGTGACTTGCCAGGTGTTGAAGCTTTTGACGTAGATGACCTCCAGGAGGTCGTGGCCCGTAATCAGGAAGCGCGCCGGGAAATTGCCGCCGAAGCGGAGATTTTGCTGCAAGAAGAGTCCCGCCTTTTCCTGGAATGGTGGGACGGCCTTGAGGCGGTTCCGCTAGTCAATTGCCTACGGATGAAGATGGAGGACATCCGTGAGCAGGAATTGCAGAAAGCCCTCAGTCGTATGGGTCCCGATCTGTCCGTCAGGGAGCGCAAGGTGGTGGAAGCCCTCAGCAAGGGCATCGTCAATAAGATTCTTCACACTCCTGTGACCCGTCTGCGTTCGCCCCAAGCTCGAGCGCAGCGCCACAATGCCATGAAGGTTCTGGAGGAACTCTTCGAACTTTCGGATGACCGCCAGGATCCATGAATTTTCGCAACCAGGTCTTATCGCTTGTTAGCCCCATGCATCGAAGTGCTGCAGTGGCTAGCCAGAACGGCCTCCGTTCCTCTACGTTTTACCCTGCAGGTGTGGGTATTTGACCAGCATGAAACGGGTTCTGGCGATTATCCTTGGAGGCGGAGCAGGAACACGCCTCTATCCTCTTACAAAGATGCGTGCCAAGCCAGCAGTTCCCCTGGCCGGTAAATTTAGGCTGATAGATATTCCCATCAGCAATTGCATCAATTCAGAGATCAACAAGATTTATGTCTTGACTCAGTACAATAGTGCCTCGCTAAATCGTCACCTGACGATGAGCTACAATCTCTCGGCTGGTTTTGGCCAGGGTTTTGTTGAGGTCTTGGCTGCTCAGCAAACCCCCGATAGTCCTAGCTGGTTTGAGGGAACTGCCGATGCCGTACGCAAATACCAGTGGTTGTTCCAAGAGTGGGATGTCGATTATTATTTGATTCTTTCCGGCGATCAGCTTTATCGAATGGATTATTCGAAATTTGTCCGTCATCATATTGAAACTGGTGCCCACCTCAGCGTGGGTGCTCTCCCTGTTGATGCCGCCCAGGCCGAAGGGTTCGGGTTGATGCGCACCAATTCCTCCGGTCGCATTGAGGAGTTCCGCGAAAAGCCCAAGGGAGATGACTTGGAAGCCATGCGGGTTGACACTTCAGCTTTAGGTCTCTCGGCGGAGCAGGCCAGTAAGCGCCCATTCCTGGCTTCGATGGGCATTTATGTTTTCAGTCGAGATACCCTTTTTGGTCTGCTTAATTCTAACCAGCAAGCCACTGATTTTGGCAAGGAGATTATTCCTGCTTCCCTGGCCCGCGGTGATAGTCTACAAAGTTATCTCTTTGATGATTATTGGGAAGATATTGGTACTATCGGGGCATTTTATGAAGCCAATCTTGCTCTGACAGCCCAGCCGAATCCAGCCTTCTCATTCTATGACGAACAATTTCCTATATATACCCGACCACGTTATCTCCCCCCGAGTAAATTGCAAGACGCCCAAGTTACAGAATCGATTATTTGCGAGGGCAGTTTGCTGAAGGCCTGCACCATTCATCACTGCGTGCTTGGGGTGCGCAGTCGGATTGAAGATCAGGTCGTTCTGCAGGACACGTTGGTGATGGGGGCTGACTATTTTGAGTCCACCGATGAGAGGTTGATTCTGAAGGAGCGGGGTGGAATTCCCATTGGTGTGGGTCGGGGAACGACGGTGAAAGGGGCCATTCTTGACAAAAATGTTCGCATTGGCTGCGACGTGACCATTGTCAACAAGGATCGTGTTGAGGAAGCGGATAGGCCAGAACTCAATTTTTACATTCGAAATGGCATTGTCGTTGTTGTTAAGAATGGCAGTATCGCCGACGGTACTGTCATTTGAACTCCACTCCCTAAGACAGCGCTTCCTGACAACAGCTCAGGATTGGACTTCTAACCACCGCTGTTCGCCACACTGGTCCATAACCCCTTTCCAATCCAAACCAACTCCATGGGCAAGGCACATTTCGGACTGATCGGCCTTGGTGTGATGGGTGAAAACCTGGTGTTGAACGCTGAGAGCAATGGCTTCTCCAGCGTCGTCTACAACCGTACCTACGCCAAGACAGAGGAGTTTCTGCTGGGGCGCGGCGCCGGTAAGAGCATCGTGGGTGCCGAAACTCTTCCGGAGTTTGTCGCAGCCCTTGAGAGACCTCGGCGAATCTTGATGATGGTCAAGGCGGGCCAGCCTGTCGACGACCTGATCGCCACCTTGTCCCCCATGCTCGAAGAAGGGGATCTGCTCATTGATGGTGGCAATTCACTTTATACAGACACCGAACGTCGGGTCGCTGAACTGGAAAGCCGCAGTTTTGGTTTCATTGGCATGGGGGTTTCCGGCGGCGCCAAGGGCGCACTGGAAGGGCCCAGCATGATGCCTGGCGGTACCCGCTCCGCCTACGACGCGATTGAAAGCATGGTTAGCCGCATGGCCGCCCAGGTCGAGGATGGGCCTTGTGTCACCTATATCGGCCCTGGCGGTGCCGGACATTTCGTAAAAACCGTGCATAACGGCATTGAATACGGCATTCAGCAGATTTTGGCCGAGGCCTACGACCTAATGAAACGGGGGGCCGGACTCAAGGGCGACGCCATGGCAGATGTACTGGGAATTTGGAATCAAACTGAAGAATTGGCCTCCTTTCTCGTTGAGATCACCGAGGTTTGTTTACACACCAAAGATCCTGCTACAGGCGCTGACCTAGTTGAATTGATTGTTGATGCGGCAGGTCAAAAAGGCACTGGTCTTTGGACAGTCACAAGTGCCCTTGAGATGGGAGTGCCCGTCCCCACCATTTATGCCGCCTTGAACGGCAGGGTTCTGAGCTCGCTGAAAAGCGAGCGGGTCGCTGCCGAGACTATTTTGACAGCTCCTCCAGTCACCCCTTTCCATCTAGGCGATCCGTCTGAGGGAATGCCCGTGTTGCGAGATGCCACCATCCTGGCTTCCATCGCTAGTTATGCTCAGGGGATGGCCCTTTTACAGGCGGCCTCCCGCTTGCACAATTACAGCCTTGATTTCGCCGCAATTGCCCAGATCTGGAAGGGTGGCTGCATTATTCGTGCTCGCCTATTGCAGCGCATCCAGGACGCCTATGTCGCCCAGCCTGAACTGGCCAATCTGATGCTTGACCCCTGGTTTGCCGACCAGATCAACAGGCGACTGCCGGGACTGCGCCAAGTGGTTGCGGAGGCGGCGCTGGCGGGAATCCCGGTTCCTTGTTTAAGTAGCAGCCTCGATTATATCGACAGCTATCGCACTGCACGCCTACCCCAGAATCTAATTCAGGCGATGCGGGATTGCTTCGGCTCCCACACATATGAACGCACCGATAAGCCCGGTAGTTTCCATACCGAATGGTTGGACTGAGCCCTTCTCCTATTCCCGAGGTACATGACGCGCTACAACCTGATTGTCGTCGAATCCCAAGAGAAGCTCGCCCAGCAGGCGGCCCAGGTGCTTGCCTCCCAGATTGATCTGGTGCTCGCAGTCCGCGATCGCGCCCAGATCGCCCTGGCCGGTGGCACCACCCCGGCGGCCACCTATCGGTTACTGGGTGACGAACATCTGCCCTGGGGACGTGTCGATGTGTGGTTGGGAGATGAGCGTTGGGTAGCCGCTGACGACCCGGCCAGCAATTTGGGCCTCCTCAGGGCCAGCCTGCTGGCCAGACCCCTTGCGGCTGGGGCCAAGCTTCACCCAGTTCCAACAGGCCTTGCCACTCCTGAGCTGGGTGCTGCGGCCTATGGCGAAGAGATCATGCAGCTTTGTGTCGGATCGCCGCCGCGCCTGGATTTGGTCCTCCTGGGTCTGGGCGATGATGGCCACACGGCTTCCCTGTTTCCAGGCACCACTGCCACCACGGTTACGGAACAGTGGGTGACGGTAAGTGAGGGCAAGGGCATGGCGCGCATCACGATGACTGCCCCTTTGCTTTCCGCAGCCCGCAAGGTGGTTTTTCTTGTCAGTGGCTCCAGCAAAAGTGAGGCGCTGCGGCGTTTGCTGGATCCCAAAGAATCCCCCCAACGCACCCCCGCACGGCTTGTTCAGCCCGAAACGGAAGTCATCGTTATGGCAGATCAGGCTGCCGCCGGAGGCTCAAAACCATGGTGATCGTCGAAGGCAATGGATTCAGTGGCTGGCATGCCCTCAATGACACAATCATGGGGGGGCGTAGCCAGGGCACGACCAGAGTCGACGTCGCTGGCCTGACCCTGGAGGCTGAGGTCATTGAGACAGGCGGAGGGTTCGTCAGCGTGCGATCGCCCCTCTTTTCGCCTCCGCTTGACCTATCGGCCTATGGAGGCCTCCAGTTTGATTTGTTGGGTGATGGCCGTCGCTACAAACTGGCCGTGGCCTGCGCCGATGGCGTCGCCGGCCTGACCGAACTTATCCCCGGTGGATTGCGTTGGGTGGCTGAATTTGGTACGGAGCCCGATGGCCTGACCCAAGTGGGGGTCCGTTTTAGTGACTTGACCGCTTCGATTAGGGCCAAACCCGTTAATGCCCTGCCCATGGGCTTACCGCTGCATTTTGATGCTTCACGCATCAATCGCCTTCAGATTTTGCATTCTAAATTTGGCGATGATGGAGGCCTCAATCCGGGATTCAGACCTGGACCCCTGCAGATCCAACTGCGGGCGATCCACGCGATCATCTAGCTGAATCTTGATGAATGCAGATTTGTTTCAGTTAGTCGCTGCCTCGGCGGACCTTTGCCGCAAACCCTTTCGCCATGCCATTTTAGCCCGAGACGATTCGCCAACACCTCTGTTGGGCCAGGATGAACTTGACTGTTGCCTAACCCTGCTGGTGCGCGATGCCAGCGGTGAGCGATGCCCCGAAGCGGATTTGGAGGTAGAGATTTATCAGAGCGGCCATGATCTGCATCTCACCTTGGCTTGGATAGCCGATGAAGGGCGCCCGATTCTCTGGCAAGGAAGTCATCCGGTATGGATGGATGGCCAAAGTGGACTGCGTTGTGAGCGCCCCGATGAAGGGGCGCCGCTTGAGTCTCTGGCCAGACGCCTGCGGGCATTGTTGGCTGGGTCCCAAGATAGGGCTTCCTGAATCACGCAAGCGTCATGGCCCGTAACGGCGTACGTCCTTCTGGTTTTGTGACGGCACTCCAGCTCATCGGTCTGCTTTTACTAGCTCTCTTTGTGCTTCTGCCCCTACTTTGGTTACTTAGTACCTCTTTAAGGAGCCCAAATGAAAATATTTTCGCTTCTCCACCCACCCTGTTGCCAGTCCAGCCCAGCCTGCAGGCTTATCAGCGCCTCTTCGCCGCAAATCCAATGGTTACATACCTTGTAAATAGCACTATTGTTAGCAGTCTGGCTGTGTTGTCGAACCTGTTATTTTGTTCATTGGCGGCCTATCCTCTGGCGCGGTTGCGGTTTGCCGGTCGTGGCCTGGTCTTAGCCTTGGTGGTTGCCACCATTTTGATTCCCTTTCAGGTGGTGATGATTCCTCTCTACCTGCTGATGGTTCAGATTGGCTTGCGCAATAGTCTTTGGGCTCTGATTCTGCCCCAGGCGGCTACCGCCTTTGGTATTTTCTTGTTGCGCCAGAGTTTTCTGGCAGTGCCGGTTGAGCTCGAGGAGGCGGCACGCATTGATGGTTGCAGTCCCTTAGGGGAATGGTGGAATGTCATGTTGCCTGCAGCAAAGGCTGATCTGATTACCCTGGCTATGTTTGTATTTATTGGGACTTGGGGCGACTTTTTATGGCCTTTAATAATTATTGACGATCCCAGTCTTTATACTATGCCCCTAGGATTGCAACAGCTTTCAAGTAGTTTTTCCCTTGATTGGCGTTTGGTTGCCGCAGGTGCCATAGTTTCAATCATACCTGTTTTATTTATATTTATCCTGTTGCAGCGCTATATTATTCCCAGTGCCACTGCCAATGCGGTCAAGGGTTGACAAGGTTCTGGCATATCTACGGTGTCGCGAGGCTGCTTCCCAGGTTGGCGGGCGGCTTTTGCAGGCTGCGGGGGGTGATGGCCGAGGGAAGTTTTTCGGGCATCTGGGGTACGGGCACCAAATAGGGCATTCGCTTGCCTAGGGATGGGGGTGCCCCAGAGTCTGCTCTGGGCGCCGGGCTGGCTTGTTGCAACAAGCGCCTCTGCCGTTCTTGGCTTTGGAGCAATTCAATCGACTGAAGTCGATCATTTTCGGCCTCCAGGGTCTGGAGTCGATTGGCCATCGCACGCAGTTGTTCCTGCAGCTTGAGGGTCTGGTCAGGCCCTCGGCTGGTTTCCATGGCTCGGATTCTCTGATCTAGATGCTGAAGGCTATGGCCGTTGTCACTGGTCTTGATGGCGAGCCAGTAGCCCATCAATGCTAAAAGTCCTGTTAGGCCGAGCTGGAGAAATTTGAACCAGCTGCTGGAAGGAAGTCGCCTACGGATCTCTTGCTCGCCGTAGGGGTCGGCTTTGGGGTTGGGCTGGAACATGCCGTGGGTTCGGACGAAGACAAGCTAGAGGCAATCTCCATCAACTAGCTACCTGCAGGAGTTCAGGTGGCGCTTGGCACCTGCCAACAATTGCGCCACTGTGGCGCTGTAGACCGACTCGGCCTCTGTCCGGCTCCGGCCGATGCAGGTCATGCCAATTTTGCCAAATTCAGAAAGGCAGCCCAGCAAGTGGAAAACGCTGCCTCGCTGACGCACCTGGTCATAGTGGAGTCCTGCCGCAGCCACGATGTCGATCAGGTCGACAGGCAGCAGACCGCGCAGCTCCGGCTCGACCAACGTGTCAGTGGCGTGGTAGTACAAGTTTCCGCCCGTTGGGGAGAGATAGCGGCCGCTGGTTTGATCGAGTTGACCACCACTTATTGCATTCAGGGCCATCGTCGGATGGGTCGTGCCACCTTGACGCAAATTGATTTCGATCGCCTTGAGCTCCCATCGATCGCCTCGGCGTTGCGCCAGGGTATCTACAGCAAAGCGCTCCAGGGCTCCTTCTGCTGCAAGGGCTTCGCCAACATTTCGGCCTATTGCCATCAGCGGTTGCCGATAGGCCCCATCCGCCGGGAATCGACAGCCCTCATAGGTTTGCCCCTGGGCACCACCAAGGATCTGCTCGTGGGTGGAGAGCAGGCGAACTTCTCCCCCCGGAAGTATGGTTCCCTGCACACTGGGCGAACGTAGTTCATCACCGCCCTCCAACCATGCCTCGACCAAGGCCCCTTGACTGGTGAGGAGGGTTCTCCATGCTTGAGTCGGCATGGGCAGGTTCTCGAGGGCTGTGATTAGTCGTTGCCGCTGCTCTTCCGGATCGCATTGCGCCAGCGCCAGGGGGGCCAAATTCAGACAGGCATTGCCCATGCCGCTGAATCCTTCATTAAGTTTCACGACTACACGAGTCAGGGGCTGTTGTTCTTGCCAGAGGGTTGCAGTCGCTTCTGCCAGACCCGGCAGATCCTTGACCAGGTGACTACCGGCGGGATGGGGGAGGCCACAACGGGCAAATAACTGTTTGGCGCCCGCTTTGCTTCCCCACCAGCCAAGGGCTGGATCGGTGCCCAGCAGTGGAATCTGCAGGCGTTCGGATAGTTCTTTCTCCAGTTCGGTTACCACATAGCAAATCAGCACACTTCGACCGGGTCTTAATTGTTCGGCAATGCGCTCCAGCAGCGCTGGGCGTTCAAGCAGTTTTTCAGTCAGGGGACGATCGGAAGCATCGTCGCAATCAAAAAGTTGCAGGCGTCTACGGGCATGGGAAGTGGGCACACCTGGCAGAAGTTCCAAGACGGCATCTACGACCAGGTCCGGCAATAATTTGCTGGTGACATAGACGGCCCTTACCCCTGGATTGCGAAGGCGAATCAGGGCAAACAGTTGACGTTCTTCGTAGTGATGGGCACCGCGAACCAGGCTCATTTCGGCTTGATCCATCGTCAGGGAAGGAACGACACAAAGGTCGTAGCCTGCACCGTTGAACATCTGCTCCAGGCCCCATTCGGGTTGCAATTGGGCTTGCAGGTCCTTGAAGGTAAGTCTCATGCCGACGGTTTCCTGGTGGGCCTTAGGGCGAGTCCATTCCATCCTGCAGGATATGGGAACTCGGATTTTCCTTTTACGATGGCCCATTCTCCTGCCGTCACTCTGCTCGGTTACCTGGCGGCCACGTTGACGACCCTGAGCTTTTTCCCCCAAGCGATCAAAATCCTACGGAGTGGCGACACCACAGCGATCTCGCTGAGGATGTATCTCTTACTTAGTGCCGGAATCGCCTGTTGGGGCCTTTATGGCTTCATCATCCACGATGGTCCCGTGATGGTGGCTAACGCAATCACCCTGGTGCCTGCCCTTGTGGTGCTCCAGCGCAAGATCAGCCATGTGCTTCAGAATCGCCATGCCAGGCGCATCGAGCAAGGATGATCCCGAGTCAGGCCTTGCTCGTGGCCGCCGGGGCCGTGCCGGGGGCCTGGCTGCGATTCCTGCTGGTCAATCATCTGGCTGACCGTTTGCCATCGAGGCCCTGGGGCACCCTGCTCGTCAATCTGATGGCCTGTTTTGTCCTCGGTTGGATCCTTCCCGTTCTGCACCGACCCGGTGTTCCCCCTGGGGCCAGCCTATTGCTCATAACGGGTTTCTTGGGCAGTCTCAGCACCTTTTCCACCCTGATGGTCGAGTTGTTGACGCTCAGGGCCCCAGGCGCTCCAGTCAGGTTGGCGCTCGGTTCCCTGGTTGGCGGTTCTCTGGCGTTGATGGCGGGTTTGGCCCTGGGGCGATGAGCTGGAGGCCGCTGCCGAAATCTGGTGGATCTGCTTCCTTGGGGATCCTTGCTTTGGGGATCCCTTCTTTGGGTCGGTTGCTTGCCAATCTGTTGCTTGTGGCCATTGGGGCCATTCCGGGCAGTCTGCTGCGTTGGCTTGTGGACGATCTCACCGTGGTCAATCTGCTGGGGGCGTTTGTGTTGGGTTGGCTGAGCACCACGGCCGCTGGCCGCCCTCAGGCCTGGTTGTTGGTCGGGGGTGTGGGGTTTTGCGGTTCTCTCACCTCA
>CAMDWF010000048.1 GCA_945878795.1 Synechococcus sp. UW140 | reverse complement strand
TGCCCCAGCCCTGGCCCATCAGCAGGGACCCCTGGTGTTGACGATCACCGCTGCCCTGCTCCAGTAGCAACAGGCTGGCCTCCCGCCGCCGGGCCGGATCCGGGGCCCAGCGGCGCTGGCGCTCCAGGCTGCTGGTGGGGGTTGCGGGGGTCAGGGGCGGCAGCAGGCTCAGCAGCTGACGCCCCCCCACCAGGGCGGCCGCCGTGCCTACACAGGAGACGGCCAGCAGGGTGGTGAGTCGGGGCAAGGCGAGGGGGTCGTCGCGCTGGCATTCTGAACAGACAACCGGAATTGCACCAGCAGCGGCCCTCTCCAAGTGCCACTCCTGGGCCCCCTTAAGGGCTTTCCGAACCCCGCTCACCTTTCTCCTGGCCCGTTTTCCCCTGCCCAGCCTGCGGCGACCGTTGGACGGCTTGCGGTCCAGCCCCAACGACCTGCCGGGAGCCCAGCAACGGCGACGGGCCCTGGGGGTGGCCGCCCTGGCGGGGTCAACCATCTTGCTGCGCCCCTGGCCCCCTTTCCTCTGGTTGCCGGGTTGGGTGGTGGGGGCCCTGCTGCTTTGGATGGCGTGGGAGTTGCTGGCATGGCTGTGCTGGCCGCGCCGCTGGCGCTGAGGGCCCTGCCTTGCCCCGCGTAGCCTGACGCCGATGCGCGAGAACTGCATGCCCCATCTGGCCCCCCAGCCCTTGGGCGCCCCCCTGGGCGATGGCGTGGCGGAGTTCGGCACCGATGGCCTCAGGGGTTTGGTCGGCACGGCGATCACTCCCGCCTTGGCGCTGCAGATGGGTTTTTGGTGTGGCCTTGTGCTGCCGCCGGAGGGGCCAGTGGTCATCGGCAGCGATTCCCGTTTGAGCAGTCCGATGCTGGTGGCGGCGCTTAGCGCCGGACTAGCAGCAGCGGGCCGCGAGGTGTGGCAATTGGGCCTATGCCCGACACCGGCGGTGCCCGGCACAATCCGGCGGGTTGGCGCGGCCGGTGGCCTGATGGTTTCCGCCAGCCACAACCCTCCCCAGGACAACGGCATCAAGGTGTTTGGCCCCGCTGGGGCCAAGCTCGACCGCGAACGGCAACGGGCCATTGAAGCGGGCCTGCGGGGGGATGGGGCCATCGAGGGCGCCGCTGTTGAGGGGGCGAATCCCCCCCCCCCCGTCTCCTTCCGCGGCGATGGTGCCGTCAGCCACCGTCCCGACCTGATCGCGGATTACCAGCAATCACTGCTGGACAGCGTGGCTGGCCAGCGGCTGGATGGCTGCCCCATCGTTCTCGATCTCTGCTGGGGTTCGGCGACCGCCTGCGGTGCCGCCGTTTTTACCGAGCTTGGCGCCGACCTGACGGTGCTGCATGGCACCCCGGATGGGGCCCGCATCAATCAGAATTGCGGCAGCACCCACCTCGAAAGCCTGCGCCGGGCAGTACTGGAAACCGGTGCGGCCATGGGCTTCGGCTTCGATGGCGACGCCGATCGCATGCTGGCCGTCGATGGCCAGGGCCGCATCGTCGACGGCGACCACGTCTTATACCTGTGGGGTTCGGCCCTGCGCGATGCGGGCGCTTTACCCAACGACCGCATCGTGGCCACGGTGATGTCCAACCTGGGTTTCGAGCGGGCCTGGCAGGCGAGCGGCGGTCTACTGGAGCGTACGGCCGTCGGCGACCAGCACGTCTATGCCGCCATGGAGGCCCTTGGGGCTGGCCTGGGCGGCGAGCAGTCCGGCCACATCCTCTCGGCCCGCCACGGCCTCAGTGGCGATGGATTGCTCACGGCCCTGCAGGTGGCAACCCTGGTCCATGGCCGCGGCCAGACCTTGGCCGAGTGGATGGAGGGCAGCTTCCGGCCCTATCCGCAAAAACTGGTGAATGTGACGGTGCCCGACCGCCAAAAGCGTATCCAATGGCAACTTTGTGACCCTTTGCGGTTGGCCGTAGAGCAAGCCGAAGCCGCCATGGCCGGTCACGGCCGCGTGCTGGTGCGCCCCAGCGGCACCGAACCACTGCTACGGGTGATGGTGGAGGCCGCCGAGGATGAGCAGGTGGAGCACTGGGCGGGATTGCTGGCGGCTGCGGCCGATCAACACCTCAACGCTTCTAAGGCTGCCTGAGCGAAGGGTTGGGGCCCAGGTCCGGTTCGGCCTGAGCCCAGGGCTGGTCCTGGTTGCACCGAGGGGGCTCCGGGTGCTGGTGGAGGCGGCTGCAATGGAGCCGGTGGATCACTGGGCAGACCCGTGAACAAATGACCACCATGGCCATCCAATCAATCCTCCAATCAAAGGCTTACCGGTTTGGACTTGGCGCCATCTTGACCATTCAACAGTTGCCAGGTTAACTTTCGGCGTGATTTGCGTTAAGCCCAACCCCTTCGCCGCCCAGGCTATCGACGGGATGAACAGACATCGGAAACCTATCATCTTCAATCTCTGATATAGCAATGACTGTCTGCATCAATCTCAGCAAAATTTTTTTTGTTATGGCACGACTAAGCCCCAAATTTCCCTGCCCTCATTCGCAAACCATCCAAATTGGCAAGAGGCATCATGCCCAAGGTAAGTCATCCAAGGCTCTCTGATGCCCGACTCTACTAAAAATGAAATCTCTATTGTGAATAGACCATGAACACTACCCCTTTGGCAATTATTCAATATTGGGCACAAGAAGATCAGCCAACCATGCTTCGCGAGATGACATCGACATGGCAGCAGCTCAATCCAGGCTGGTCTTATCATTGCTTCGACCGAACCACGGCATCCCTTTTTTTTAAGGACGTTTTTGGCGACTCAGTGCAGGAAGATTTTCTCAGCATTCGCCTCCCAGCCATGCAGTCCGACGTGTTTCGGGTGGCTTACATCATGACCTACGGAGGCCTGTGGGCTGATGCCGCTTCAACCTGCCTGTCGCCGCTTGATCATTGGTTGGATCCACAGTCACCTCTTGTCCTGGTGAGGCGGGATGAGAATTGCACGAAAGTATGTAATGGCTTCATCTACGCCCATAAACCGCAGAACAAATTTCTTGAAGCTGTATGGAGCAGCATTGCCAGTTCGATCGCCAAAAGAGCCGGTACAAGCGTATGGAGCACGTTTGGACCAGGACTATTCAGGAAAACCCTAATGGACGTCAATCTAGCTAGAGAAGTGCTTGTGGTTCCGCTCCACAGGAACTCACTCAACATCTAAAAATTGCTTCCAGCGGTCTTTTCATGCCTACTGAACAGCACTGGTCGATTCGAGAGAAGCATGAAACGCTTTACTTTTAAGCCGGCCTTGAATAATCAGTGCTTTGTAGAGTCTCTAGGGATATAAAGCGGCCGCCAAGGAGGCAGCAGGGCCCAGGTTTCCCCATCGACTATTGAAGAGATTTCCCACTTAAATGGTTTTTGTTCATGGGGACGGATTATCTCGGCTCCACCGAAGTATCCGGCCATCGGATGGCATGGGTCCCTTCGTAATGGCCGCTGCCGAGCTGAATCAGGGTCATCGGCCAAGCCGAGTTGAACGTAGTAAGGGCTGCTTGGCTGTCCAGTGACCTGATCTTGAGCGCTGGCTGTGAGGGCCCTGAGCTTATCCTCTGTGCGGACAGATTCACCACGGTATGGGGCCCTGGCTCCCAGCGCCTCGATTAAGGCTCGGGAGGCAGTCGGCCGCCAGTTGAAGCGCACCCTGGCAGGCATCCCCGTCGGGGCTTACCAGGGCAAGTACCCCCTGGCGCCTGGCCAACGTCTGCGCGAATCTATGGCGCAGTTCACCGAGGTGCAGCAAGGCACCACCGAGTGCGCAGACCGGGGGGGCTTGCAGATTCAGGCCTGTAGCCACCGCAGCCACCATGGCAGCCAAGGCCTCGGCATTCCGGGCCAGGATGGCGCTGGCCTGGGCGTCGCCCAGCTGCGCCAGTCGATCCACCACCGGCGCCAGCCGGGCGAACCCCGCCGCGCCGAAGCCAGGCTCTACCACCAGTGCCTTGATCCGCTGCGGGGCCTGGGGGTCCTGGGGATCGATCTCCAGTGCCTGCCACAGGGCATCCAGCAGCCCAGAGGCCGGCTCGCGGCCATCGACCATCCGCAGGCTCAGGGCTAGTCCATAGCGGCCGATGTCCATGGCGGATCCGGCCCCATCGAGCAGCCAGCCCCAGCCGCCGCAGCGGTGTTCCCGGCCGCGGCCATCGTGGCCCACGGCGATCGTGCCGGTGCCGCTGATCACCACAATGCCGGCAGCGTCGGGGAAAGCACCCCGCAGGGCCGTGCGCTCATCCCCCGTCACCACCAGCTGCTGTACGGGCAGGGCCAGCGCCTCAGCCGCCAGCTCCAGCCCCTCCTGCTGCACGGCACTGCCGGCTTCGATGCCGCTGGCCCCTACCGCCGCCGCCGCCAGGGGGTCCCGGCGCCGCTCCGCCGGCAGCGCTTGCCGGGCCGCTTCCAGGCTTTGGCGCAGGGCGGCGCCGAATCTATGGCGCCCCGCCGCCGCCGCCAGATGGGAAACCCCCGGCCCCTGCCCTTCCGCCATGGCGACGCCGCTAAGACAATCGGCCAGGCGACAGGTGGTGTGGCTCTGGCCGGCATCAAAGCCGGCGATCAGTCCCGCCACGGCGCGCTCGACCCTCCTCCGCTGACCAGGTGGCGGTGGCCCGCCTGGTTGGAGGCGGCTGACAGGGTGGCCAGGCTGAACAATCCCAGCAGTTGCACCTCCGGCCGGAAGAAAATCGTGTCTGTGAATCCCTGGACCCCCAGACCCACGAACACGGCCACCGCCGCCAGGGCGGGCAGGGCCAGCCGGCTGCTGGCGGCCCACTGGCCCAGGCCCACCTTCAAGGCGCTCCAGAGCAATCCCAGGCCCACCAGCAGCCCGGGGATGCCGGCTTCCACCAGCAACTCCAGGGGGATGGAATAGGCGCTGAGGGCGTTGAACTTGGGCTGTTGGTAAATCGGATAAATCAGGTTGAAGGCGCTGTTACCTGGCCCAATCCCTAGCCAGGGGCGGTCGCGGATCATTTGAATTACCGCACTCCAGACATTGATGCGGAAGTTGTTTGAGCTGTCTTCCCGTCCTGCCAGCAGACTCATGACCCGAACCCGCAACGGTTCGACCTGGGTGACCAGAACCACCAGCACCAGGCAGGCGCCCACCAGTAGCAGGATTGGCAGGGTCCGCCGCCAGAACGGCGGCCAGGCCCTGGTGTATCGCAGCATCAGTAGTAGGCCCAGCACCGCCAGTGAGGCCACCATGCCCATCCAGGCGCCGCGGCTGTAGGTGAGCACCAAGGCCACCAGGCCCAGCACCAGGGAGGCGAGGGCGAAAAGGCGGCGCGGCAGCCCCTGCCAGCGCAGCAGGGCCACGACCGCCAGGGGCAGGATCGGCAGCAGATAGCCCCCCAACAGGTTGGGGTTGTCGAGGCTGCTGTAGATGCGAACCGTGCCCTCGGCCACGGAATTGTTATCGGACCAGCGGGCCAGGGCTCCGGAATCTCCGAATAGCTGGCGAATGCCGAGGACGCTGGTGAGCAATTCCCCCGCCAGGATCGCCGCCACGATGCGGTCCCACCAGATGGGGGCCTGATCCAGCAGCTGGCGCATCAGGGCGTATACCCCCAGGTAGCTGACCAGTTTCATCAGCCCCTTGAAGGCCGCCAGGGGCACCGGCGAAAATCCCGTGGCCAACACCGCCACGGCCAGCACCGCCAGCAGCCAGCAGTTGATGGCGTTAAGGCCCCCGGGCCGGGTCCGCAGGGACCAGAGCAACCACAGCAAGCCGCAGGCTGTGATCATCAAGGTGAGTCCACCTCGGGTGATCTGGGGCAACCAGCCCATCAGGGCGCACAGCATGACCCCTGCCACCTGGGGCAGATGGGAGATCAGGCGGCCCGAGCGTGCCTCGGCCAGTAGCCCCTGCCAGCGCAGGATCAGGGGCGGAGCGGCGGTGACGGATGGCATCAGGCCCTGGTGGCGACGCAGGGATTATGGGTGGCTTGTGGTTCCGCCAACGCCGGAACAGGGCCATGGTGGCGGTGGTAGCGCACCCGATACACGGGCAGACCCTGGGCCAGCACAAGCCGTTCCCGTTCCGTAGGGACCGCCAACGGGTTGGCCGCCAGCCAGGGGACAGGATCGCTGCACGGGCGCTCAAAGCAACCGCTGGCCTCCACCTGGGCCACCATCGGTTCGATCACCGCCAGCACGTCGCTCTGCATCAGCAAGGTGCCCTGCGGCGGCAGGGCCAGGGCGAGGGAGTGCAGCAGCGCCGGTTGCAGCACCCGGCGTTTGTGGTGGCGACTCTTGAACCAGGGGTCCGGGAATTGCAGGGTCACCAGCTGCAAAAGCCCCGGAGGTAGATCCTGGAGCCATTGCACCAGGTTGAGGCTGGCGTTGCAGAAGAGATAGCGGAGGTTGGTGTGGCCGGCGGCCTGCCGGTCGGCCTCGGCGGCGACCACCAGGGGGCGACGGATTTCAACGCCCAGGTGATTGCGATCGGGGTAGCGTTCGGCCATGGCCAACAAAAAGCGCCCCCGCGCCGCGCCGATGTCCAGATGCAAGGGAAGCGAAGGATGGACGAATAGCTCCTGGGGGCTCGGCAGCGCCAGGGGCTGCTGGTAGAGGACGCTGAGGGGGTTGACGTGTTGGCGCACTTTCAGTCAGCCAGGTCGCGGCCTGGGGGCGTGGCCAAATCAGGCAGCCCCCCGGGTGGGTTGGGCACCAGAAAAGCCCAGCTGGCGGTGTAACCATGCAGGTGGGTGGTCTCGCCGGCCCCGAGGGGACCGATTTCACCATTGCAGAACAGGCCAGCGATCGGCAGCTGGGCGAAGACTTCACGACAGAGGCCCACATCGCCATCGGCTTCGCCGTAGAGACCCTCGCCCCGGCCCAGGCAGGCAAACAACAAGGCCGCCAGGGGGGCGGCCTGGCGATCGGCTTGGCGGGCCAATAACTGGCGGGCTTCGTCGCGGGAGGCGGCGGCATCCCGCAACTGGAATTGCACTTTCTGGCCGACCCGCATGCGTTCAGCCACCGCGACGGCCCCATTGCGCGGATCCACGCCCAGCAGATTGCGCACCAGGAAGGTGGAGGGCTCCACCAGAGCGGGACTGAGGCGGAAGTCGTTGCGACCCACCCCAAGGAACAGCGAGTGGCGCACCTGTTCCCGTTCTGCGGGACTGAGGTGGGTGAGGATCGCTTGCAGGGCCTCGACGGGGCTGCGCTGGCGCCCGCCCTCGCTGCTCACCTGCAACACCACGTTGCGTTGGGCCTGTTCCACCTCCATCACCGGACCAATGGGCCGGCAGCCCTGGGCAAGCACAGGGTCCAGCCGCCAGGCGCCACCGATCAGGCAGCCGATGGCGCCGCTGCGCACGCCTTCGTCGCATAGCAACGAGCCGTGCGGTGCACTGTGCTGGCCGGCGATGCCGCCCAACTTGATGGTCTCGGGATAGGCGTAATCCAGGCCACTGATCAGGTCATTGAGGCCCTGGCTGGCGGGATCCACCAGCAGCAGCATGGAGTTGGCCATGGTGGGGGAGACACCGACGGCGGCATGCCAGGCCTCGGCGGGTCCGTCCAGGTCCGGAAGCTCCTCGGTGTCGATGACAAACGGATGGAGCTGGACTCCTGGCAGGCGCAGCAGCATGACGCTGAGGGCCGGTTGGCGTTCAATCTCATGGGGGGCCTCCCCGGCGGCGGTTCCCACCACTCCCGCTCCACAGCAACCCAACCATTGGCTGGCCTGGAGTTTCTGGCGTAATAGGGGCAGAAGCCTGGGCAGGTCGCTGGCGTAGTCCGCGGCGGCGAAGACCAGGGCCAGATCCGCCGGTCCACAGCCGGCCAATTGGCGGGCCACCTCATCCACCGCCCCCTGCAGGGACACATCCCTGCCGAGGGCGGTGCGACACCAGGCACAAGGATCCCGCCGGGGAAGCCAGGGGAAGGGGAGAAGCGCAGCCATGGCCGGACCCTATCGCCCGAGGGGTGTACGGATAATGGCGCCTAACCGAACCGTGCGTCTGTGCCGCCTCTGCTGTATCGCTCCCTGCTTTGGATGGATGTGCGCCTGGGTGTCTTGTTCGCCCTGGCCCTTCCTTTGGTGCTGCTGATCTGGGCCGCCCTGCGACGGGAGAAGGCCATGCTGAGGCTGCTGGATCTGTACTGGAAGGTGGCCAGTCTGCTGCTGGTGGCGGTGTTGCTGCTCAGCGCCCGCAGGGCGGTGGCCTATCCGTTGCTGGTGCTGGCCCCCCTGTTGCTGGTGGCGGCGTTGTGGTTCTGGGTAGATTTGAATGAGGAGCTGGCCGACATGCCCCCCTGGCGGGCCTTACCCCTGACATTGCGGACCTGGCGCTGGGGGCTGACGGCCTACGGGCTCGCCAGTGCCGTCTTCGCCGCCACAGCCCTGCCCTGCTTCAACGGAGCGCTGGATCGACCCTTCTGCCAGGTGTGGCTGGAGGCCCCGCGGGGGTTGCATGGATTGCTTGAGGTGGTGATTGGTTTTGTTTTTGGCGGCACCTGGAGCCCGGGGGTGGCCAGTTTCCTCGGCTTCCTTGGACTGGTGGCCTATGGGGTGGGGTTCTTGCAATGGCTGGTGGTGCGTCTGCCGCGCCTGGGCCGGGTGGCGGGTGAATTTTGAATAGCGCCGCCTCGCCATTGCCCGCCCCCACCGCCGCCCTGCTGGCCGCGCTTGAAGCCCTCAGCCGGGAGCGCCCGGATCGGGTGCTGCGCCTCCAGGGCCACTTGCCTGGTGGCGAACTCTTTGAACTGTTGATCTATCGCGGCTTCTCCAGCAGCACCACCCATCCCACCGCCTTTGACCCAGATCAGCCGGCCCTGGCGGAGGGGAGTGCGATCGCCAGCGCCACTCTCCTGGAGGGTCCCCTCAAGCCGGGCCACGAAGTGCGGCGGGCGGGGCCGGCGCCAGTGGAAACCTTTCTGTTGGGCCAGGGCTGGGACTAGGGGAGCCAGCCCTGGCTTTGGTGCTACTGGCGCCTTGGGCTTCAACTGGCCATGCGACGGCCGGCCGAGCGGCCGAGACGGGCCGCAGCCCGACGGGCCCGGTTGACGCCACTGCCCTCCAGGAGGGGTTGGTTGTCGCCTGTCAGCAGCCCGGTGGGGGTCACCACATCTTGGGTTTGGATGCGGCCCAGCTCCTGACGGCCGGCCAGCACCACCTGGCTCAGCTCCTGCAGACGGGTTTCCAGTTCGCTCAGCACCTGTTCGGCGTAGCGGTTGGCCCCCTCCTGCACACTGGATGATTCCTGACGGCTGCGGGCCACCAGGGCATCACATTGCTGCTGGGTCTGCTGACGGAATTGCAGGGCATCCTGGTGCAGGCGCTCCGCTTCGGCCTGGCTGTCCCGGTGGATGCGCAAACCTTCCAGGCGAATCGTCTCCAGTTCTTGCATGGCCTGTTGGCGGCCCCGTTCGTGTTGTTCCACCAGCTGGCGGTTGCGTTCCGTGGCTTCCAGTTCCAATTGCTGGCGCCGGGTCTGGGACTCCTGCTCCAGCTGCTGGCGGCGCAGGGCGAACTGCTGCTCCATCTGGGCCATGCGGCTCTGGTGCTCCTGCTCCGCCAATGCCGTCTGTTGACGGCCCTGCAGCAGGATCTGTTCGCACTGTTGGCGGGCCTGGTCCCGCAGTTCGGTGGCTTGTTTCTCCGCTTCCTGGCGGATGGTGGCGCTGCTGATTAGCTGCTCCCGCTCGCGGCGGGCCTGGCCCAGGATCTCATCGGCCTGCTGACGGGCCTTCTCGATGAAGGACTCCCGTTGGAGGAGCAGTTCCTCGGCTTGGGCCAGCTGACCGGGCAGGGCCTCCCGCAGGGCATCCACCAGCTCAATGGCTTCTTGCTCATTCACCAGTCTTCCGCCACTGAAGGGAATCCGGCTGCCCTCGAGGACGAGGTCCTCGATCTGGTCCAGTTGATCAAGAACCGTGATGCGGACCTCTGCCATGTCAACCGTGGGGAATGGGCCGATTAAAGAGCCTCATCAGGTCCCGCGCCACTCCCGGGGGCACCATATGGCTCACGTCCCCCCCGAAGCGAGCCACTTCCTTGACCACCGAGCTGCTCAGAAAGCTGTGGCGGGTGGCGGTGGCTAGAAACAGGGTCTCGACTTCGGGTTCGAGGCTTTGGTTGGTGTGGGCGATCTGCAGTTCGAATTCGAAGTCGCTCAGGGCCCGCAGGCCCCGCAAAATCACTTGGGCCTGACAAAGCCGGGCGTATTGCACCGTCAAGCCGTCAAAACTGGCCACCTCCACGCCGCTGAGATGGGTTGTGGCCTCGCGGATCTGCTCCAAACGGCGTTCCAGGCTGAAGCTAGGTTGCTTGCTTGTGTTCTGCAACACCGCCACCAGCACTCCCCCGAAAAGACGGGCACTGCGCTCGATCAGGTCCAGGTGGCCCAGGGTGATCGGATCGAAACTGCCCGGATAGAGAACACGCATGCAAACCGGCCGTTGGCGTCGGGACACCTTCCTAGAGTCTCCTTTGCTCCCCCGGGCCTGTCTGGCCCCGCCCACCCATGGCCAACACTGTGACCCTCGATGCCGCCGCCAAGAAAACCCTGTTGCGCAAGATTCCGCACGGCGTCTTCATTTGCGGTGTAGCTGAGGGCGACCAGGTGAATGGCTTCACCGCCAGTTGGGTGACCCAGGGCTCCTTCGAACCGCCGTTGGTGGTGATGGCGGTGCGGGCGGATTCCACCAGCAATGGCATCATCCAACGCACCGGCCGCTTTTCCCTCAACGTGCTGGCCGACCACCAGAAAGATCTGGCGGCCGTGTTCTTCAAGCCCCAGCAGGCCGTGGGCGGTCGCTTTGATGCGGCCCCCTTCAGCCTCGGCCCCCTCGGTCTGCCGATCCTCAATGACGCCCTTGGGGGCCTGGAATGCACTTTGGTGGGTCAGGTGGCCCACGGTGATCACACCGTCTTTGTGGCCGAAGTCAAAAGTGCGGTGCTGCATCACGATGGCAGCCCCCTCGAACTGGCGGGCACCGGCTGGCAGTACGGGGGGTGAAGGAAGGCTCTGCCATTGCTGTCCCCGCCAGCCGGCCCCTGCTGCTGCAGAGTGAACGGCTGACAGCCCGGCTGCGGGAGATTCCCGCCGAGCCGGGCTGTTATCTCATGCGCGATGGAGAAGACGCAATTCTTTATATTGGCAAGG